>CAYLZU010000052.1:13271-14577 GCA_964388005.1 uncultured Burkholderiaceae bacterium | reverse complement strand
GACCGGGCAGATGCCGCACAGCCGCTGCACCATCACCGGCACTTCCCAGTACGGCCGCCCCTGGATGAACTTCTCGAAGCCGCGGAACTCGACGATGTGCAGCCGCACCTGCTCGACGTGGCCGTCGGCGTCGAGCAGCAGCGTCACCTTGCCGTGTCCCTCGACGCGCGACAGCGGATCGATCGCCACCCGGCGCAGCTGCTCGGGATGGCTGGCGGTTTCGAGTGCGAAGGTCATCGGCGCTCCGATTGACTGCTGCACCTCGGCAACACGACGCGTCGTTCCCGCGCAGAGTCCTGCCCCCGCGCCGGCGGGGGCGGGAACCCAGCGGCTTTATCCGCGCAAGACACTGAGTCCCCGCCTGCGCGAGGACGACGATCGAATCGCGGACAGCCTGCTTTTTCGCTGCTGAGGTTCATCGTTCACCAGGTCGGCATCTAGTCGTAGTGGATGAGTCCGTGCCCGAGCTGCGGCGTGCGGCCGGCGAGCAGGTCGGTGAGGAACTTCCAGATCGCGTCGGCCGACGGCGGGCAGCCGGGCAGGAAGTAGTCGATCTTCACCACCTCGTGCAGCGGGTGGACCTTGTCGAGCGGCAGCGGCAGCTCGGGGTCGTTCGGAATCCCGCCCCGCGCCAGGCCCGGTTCGGTCTCGTAGACCTCCTGCAGGCAGGCGGCCAGATCGAGATGGTTGCGCTGCGCCGGCAGCCCGCCGTTGATGGCGCAGGCGCCCACCGCGACCAGGATCTTGCAGTGGCCGCGGAACTCGCGCAGCACGTGCACGTTCTCGGCATTGCAGATGCCGCCCTCGATGAAGCCGATGTCGCAGTTGCCGCAGTGCTTGATGTCGGTGAGCGGCGAGCGGTCGAACTCGACCTTGTCCAGCAGCGCGAACAGCCGCTCGTCGATGTCGAGGAACGACATGTGGCAGCCGAAGCAGCCGGCCAGCGAGGTCGTCGCCACCTTCAGCTTGCGCGCGGGTTTCATTCCCCACCCTGCGGCGTGTGGTCGAGCGGCCGCGGCGCGTCGCGCAGCGCCTGCGCCGCCACCGGCTCCTGGTCGTAGCGGCGGTTCCCGATCGGCACCGCGAAGCCGACCCGCTTGCGCAGGATGACGCCGACCGGGCACACCTCGACCGCCTTGTCGGTGACGGCGATGTCGGTGTCGGCCAGGCGCCCGCTCTCGCTGTTGACGATCAGGTGCTTGGTGATGCCGCGGCCCGACAGCGCGAACACGCCCTTGCCGTCGACCTCGCCGGAGGCGCGCACGCACAGTTCGCACAGGATGCAGCGGTTGAAGTCGAGCAGGAT
>CAYLZU010000052.1:0-13261 GCA_964388005.1 uncultured Burkholderiaceae bacterium | reverse complement strand
CAGAAGTGGTTGCCCTCGACGAACAGCATCTGCACCAGCGTGCGCCGCTTCTCGGCGATCTCGTCGGTGCGGCTTTCGACCTGCATGCCCGCGGCCGCGGGCAGGGTGCAGGAGGTGACCCAGCGGCCGTCGACCTTCACTGTGCACACCTTGCAGCTGCCGTGCGGCTTGAACTCCGGGTGGTAGCACAGGTGTGGCACGTAGCGGCCGGCGGCGAGCGCCGCCTGCATGATTGTCTGCCCCGGCGTGAAGGCGACTTCCTCGCCGTCGAGCAGGAACGTGCGGCCGGGCGCTTTCACGGTCATGGCGTCGCTCCGCTGCCGGCGGCGGTGCCTGCGACGCCGAAGTGGGCCCCGGGGTCGTCGCGGCCGGTCATCGCCCGCGCTCGGGCCAGCGCGCCGTCGAGGTCGAAGGCCGGCGCGTACTCCGGCGTCAGCAGCCGCTGCTCGTAGGCGGGGCGGAAGCGCTTGAGCGTGTCGAGCACCGGATTGCAGGCGGTGTGACCGAGACCGCAGTGGCTGGCCGCCTGCAGCAGGCCGTTCAGATCGGTGATCTGCGCCAGGTCGTGCGGCGAGCCGAGCCCGGCGGCGAGCTTGTCCATCAGCCTGGCGAGCAGCGTCGTGCCGACCCGGCACGGGGTGCAGAAGCCGCAGCTCTCGTGGGCGAAGAACTGCACGAAGTTGCGCGCCACCTCGAACATGTCGCGCGACTCGTCGAAGACCATGAAGGCGCCGGCGGTGGGCAGGTCCTCGAAGGCGATGCGGCGGTCGAACTCGGTGGCGTCGATGCAGATGCCCGAGGCGCCGCTCACCTGCACCGCCTGGGTGAACTCGGCGCCGCAGTCGGCGAGCACCTGCGCAACCCTGGTGCCGAACGGGACCTCGTAGATGCCCGGGCGGGCGCAGTCGCCGGAGACCGACAGGATCTTGGTCCCGGCCGAGCGCGCGGTGCCGATGCCGCGGTACCACTCGCCGCCGCGCACGGCGATCAGCGCCGCGGCGCAGAAGGTCTCGACGTTGTTAACGATCGTCGGCTGCTTCAGATAGCCGCTGGTGACCGGGTACGGCGGCCGGTTGCGCGGCACGCCGCGCTTGCCTTCGAGCGATTCGATCAGGGCCGACTCCTCGCCGCAGATATAGGCGCCGGCGCCGAGGTGGATGGTGATGTCGAAGTCGAAGCCCGGCCAGTCGCAGATGCCGGCTCCGAGCAGGCCCTCGCGGCGGCGGCGGTCGAGCACCGCCTGCAGGTGCGCCAGCAGGTGGCGATACTCGCCGCGCAGGTACAGGAAGCCGTGGCGGGCGCCGACCGCGTAGGCGGCCACCGTCATGCCGTCGAACAGCAGGTCGGCGTACGAGTTCAGCAGCACGCGGTCCTTGAAGGTGCCGGGCTCGCCCTCGTCGGCGTTGCACACCACGTAGCGCGGCGTGCCCGGCGCCTGCGCGCAGGCCTCCCACTTCAGGCCGGTGGTGAAGCCGGCGCCGCCGCGGCCGCGCAGGTTGGCGAGCTTGATCTCCTCCAGCACCGCGCGCGGCCCCTGCGGCTCGATCTCGATCGCCTCGCGCCACGAGCGCTCGTTCGACGGCCGCTCGCGATGGGCGCCGCTGCCGCGGGCGAGCGCGGCGTGGATCGCCTCGCCGGGCGCGAGGTTCGAGTCGAGCAGGACGTCCCGGCGGCGGATGTTGTCTTCGACGACGAACAGCTCCTTCGGCCAGGTCGGCACCGGCTGGCCGCTGCGCACCAGGTCGGCGATTCTCTCGATGCGGGCCTCGTCCAGCCGCGGGATCGCCCAGCCGTTGACGAGCAGCGCCGGCGCCTGGTCGCCCATGCCGGTGCACGAGGTGGTGTCGATCGACACCAGCCCGTCCTCGGAGGTCCTGCCGCGCTCGACCCACAGCAGTTCACACAACCGCGCCATCAAGGCCTCGGAGCCGGCCATGCGGTCGGTGATGTTGTCGGAGAAGCGGATCCGGTAGCGGCCGCCGGGGCTGAGGTGCAGGAAGCTGTAGAAGCCGGCCACGCCCTCGACCCGTGCCCGCGGCAGCGCCAGCGCGCGGGCGATGGCGGTGATCGCCTCCGGGCGGATCCAGCCTTCCGGCTCCTGCGCCTCGCGCAGGATCTGCACGAGCTCGGTGCGCGCGTTGCCGTGCCGGTCGAGGATCGCGTCGAGCCGGCGTCGCCGCTCGGCCGGGGTGGCGCCTGCTGCCTTGTGCATCGCGTGTCGTGACCGTATCGACCCGCATCGATGTTGAACGGCGGCGGTGACGCGGCGCTGACCGCGATCAACAGGCGAGCGGATCGTCTGCGTGCCTACCGCGGATGCGACAGGCGCTTGACCTGCGTCATCGCCGCGGTGAACAGGATGCCGGCGCGCGGCTCAGACCGCGCGCGCCACGTTCGGCACCTCGATCAGCCGTTCCCCGACGATCGCCAGCACGCGGTCGCCGGGTTCGCGTTCGATCGGCGCGCCGCCGGTGAACTCGCCGAACGCCGGCAGGATCAGCAGGCCTTCGCGCTGCCAGAAGCACGGCAGGCGCACGGCGTCGTTGGCGGCGCCGGTCAGCCGCACGCACGGATGCAGGTGACCGGCAACCACCGCCGCGTCGAGGCGCTGCGGGTGATGACAGAAGGCGATGCCCTGCCCGCGCAGCGGCTCGTCGACGCGGTCGATGCCGAGTTCGTCCGGCAATTCGCCGGCCTGGCGGTCGTGATTGCCTTCGACCAGGGTCATGGCAAGCCCCGCGTGCCGGGCGCGCCACTGCGCCAGCAGGCGCATCGACTCCGGTCGCCGCGCCTCGCGCGCGTGCAGCAGGTCGCCGAGGAAGACCAGCCGCTGCGGCTGCGTCGCCTCGATCAGCGCCGACAGCCGATCGAGATTGGCGAGCGTCGTGCCGTGCGGCACCGGCACGCCGCGGGCGCGGAATGTCGCCGCCTTGCCGACGTGCACGTCGGCGACGACCAGCCATCGCCGCTCCACCCACACGACGGCGCGCTGCGGCAGCGCCAGCCAGCGGCTGCCGCCGAAGTCGAAGCCGACACTGCGCGCGAATCGCGCCCGTCCTGCCGTCATCGTCGCGGCCGGCTACCGCAGCGGCCGGACGGCGAAGCCGCGGTCGCGCAGCCCCTGCAGCAGCCCGCCGGGCCCGAAGTAGTGCAGCGCGCCGATCACAACCAGATGCTCCTTGCCGCTGCCGGCGTAGCGCTCGATGGCGGCCAGCATCTTCGGATGGCGGCCCTGGATGATCCGTTCGGAGACGAAGCGCTGCGCCGCGCGCTCGCCGCGGGTCATCTCAACCAGCAGCCGCTCCATCGCCGCCGCGTCGCCGCGCTCCCAGGCGCCGACCAGCCGCTCGATCTCGGCCCGGGCGGCACCGTTTTCGATGCTGTCGAGGGTGTGGCGCAGGTGGTCGACCTGCATGCTGGTGGCCGCCTCGTCGAACAGCCGCAGCTGCTCGTCCAGCCCCTCGATCTCGACCACCGGCCGCCCGCCGGCCATCGCGAACTGGTACAGCAGCGCCTCGCTGCCGTAGGCGGGGCTCAAGCCGGCACCGATCGCCTCCAGCACCACCAGGGTGTTGGCCAGCATCCACGGCTTCATCCGGCAGCACAGCGGCAGCACGCCGCCGGTGCGGGCGACGATCTTCTCGATCCGCGCCAGCGTGTCCCGGTCGACATGGGCTTCGAGCCCGGGCGCGCCTTCCGGGTACATCGCCCAGCGCTGCGTGGCGGCGAGGCTCGCCTGGGCGTCGAAGACATTGGCTTCGAAGGCGATCACCTCGGCCTGCATCAGCCGCGGCGTGTCGGCCGCGGTCATCGCCGCGTACTCGGGCTTGCCGACATGGATGGCGCCGAGCAACAGCACCCGGCCGCTGCCGCGCGTCGCCTCCCACAGGAAGCCGCGCGCCTGCCGTTCGCCCTGCGCCAGCGCGGCATCGGGCCATTGCACGGCAAGGAGGGCGCCGAGGAAGAAGGCCAGCCGCAGGCAGAGTGTCGGCATCGAAGCTCGAGCAGGACGCAACGGCCGGTCAGGCCGCGCAGTTCACCACGCGCAGCCCCAGGTGCTGCTCGAACGCATCGAAGTCCCGAGGGTCGCTGTGCAGCAGCGCCAGCCCATCGGCGAGGCAGCGTGTGGCGATGAGCACGTCGACCGTGCCGCGCACGGTCACGCCGACCGCCCGAAGTCTCCGGTAGTTGCGCGCCGCTTCGACTGCCAGATCGGCGCCGCCGATCACGACCTGCTCGAGCCGGCGCAGCATTCGCCTTGCTTCGTTGAAGCCCTTGTCGTCCTTGAAGCCCTGCAGCACCTCGGCCAGGATCAGGTCGCCGACCACCAGTTCTTCCAGACCAAGATTGCGATCCAGCCACTCGGCCTGCGGGGTCGGCTCATTGCGGAAGAAGTCGATCCAGACGCTGGAGTCGACCAGAATCACCTGTTCCGCCTCATCGCGTCGAGGTCGCCCTCCCACTCGTACTTGCCGCGAAGCTTGCGCAGTTCGGTCTGCTGCTTCAGGCGAAGAAGCGTCCGCAGCCCCTGCTCCACCGCTTCGCGCTTGGTCTTGATGCCGGTTGCCTTCAACGTCGCCTTCATGAGCTTGTCGTCGATGACGATGTTGGTGCGCATGTGTGTAGACTCCGTGCAAACATACACATCATAGGCGGCGCCGCTGATCGCGGCAAGAGCGGGGGCGGACTGGATCGTCGGCGCGCGGACCGCATCGGCGCCGCACCGGGGCGCGGCGCTACGCCCGCGCGAGTGAATAGCCGCGCTGCGCCCGCACCGCGCCAGAGCCGCCGCCGATCAGCCGCTTGACGTAGCGGCGCACGCCCTCGTCGTCCGGTGCCGACATCGCGATGTAGCCGCGGCCGCGCATCAGCTTGCCCATGCTGTCGTTGTCGCGCAGCACGTAGCCGATGATCTCGGTCAGCCCGCGGCTGCGCGCGGTTTCCTCCAGCGCCGTCATCAGCGCGTGGCCAAGGCCGCGCCCCTGCCAGGCGTCCTCGGTGACGATGCCGAACTCGCACGAGAAGCCGTCCGGCATGCGCGTGTAGCGGGCCACGCCGCGGATCTCCTCCTCGGCGCCGCTGGCGTCGATGGCGACGAAGGCCATCTCGCGGTCGTAGTCGATCTGCGTGAAGCGCACCAGCCGCTCGGTGGTCAGCTCGCGCAGCGGTACGTGGAAGCGGTTGTACATGGTCTGCGGCGACAGCCGCGCGATGAAGCGCCGCTCGGCCTGCGCGTCCTCGGGCCGGATCGGCCGCAGCAGCACCGTCTCGTCGCCACGCAGCCGGTGCGTGCGCGCCAGCGCCTTCGGGTAGGGATGGATCGCCAGGTGCGAGAAGGTGGCATCCGGCGCCAGCGGCCCGTCGCCGAGCACCACGCGGGCGTCGAGCGCCACCGCGCCGTGCTCGTCGACGAGCAGCGGATTGATGTCGAGCTCCTGGATGCACGGCAGTTCGCAGGCCAGGTTCGACACCTTCAGCAGCACGTCGACGAGCGCCTCGAGGTCGACCGCCGGCCGGCCGCGGAAGTTCTCCAGCATCTGCGCCGCCCGGGTGCGCGAGATCAGCTCGCGGGCGAGGAAACGGTTCAGCGGCGGCAGCGCGATCGCGGTGTCGCGCAGCACTTCGACGGCGATGCCGCCCATGCCGAAACTCACCACCGGGCCGAAGGTCGCGTCGCGCGCCAGCCCGACCATCAGCTCGCGGCCGTTCGGCCGCACGATCATCTGCTGCACCAGCACGCCGAGGAACTTTGCCTGCGGCGCCCGCTCGGCGCAGCGATGGCGGATCAGGTCGAAGCCCTGCGCCACCTCGCGGCTGCTCGAAAGCTGGAGCAGCACGCCGCCGATGTCGGACTTGTGCAGCAGGCCGCTGGCGGCCACCTTCAGCGCCACCGGGTAGCCGATCTCGTCGGCCAGCGCCACCGCCTCCTCGACGGTGGCCGCGAGCCGCGTGCGCGCGGTGTCGATGCCGAAGGCGGCCAGCAGCGCCTTCGATTCGCGTTCGTCGAGCGTGGCGCGGCCGGCGCCGGAGGCGCGCTCGATGATCCGCCGCGCCTCGGCGGTCTCGGCGTCGAACTCGGCCACCTGCGGCGGCGGCACCTGCAGCCGCATGCGCCGGCCGCGGACGAACCGCGCCAGGTACGAGAACGCCTCGACACCGCGCTCCGGGCTGGCGGTGGTCGGCTGGCCTTCGCCGTCGAAGACGGCGCGGCCGCGGCGGGCGTCCTCGCCGCCGAGCCAGGCGGTGATCACCGGCTTGTCGCTTTTCTTCGCCAGCGGCAGCAGCGCCCTGGCCGTCTCCTCGGCGCCGAGGGCGATGGTCGAGGAGAACAGCAGCAGCACGCCGTCGTTGCCGGGATCGGCGAGCACGCGCTCGAGCGTCTTCGCGAAGCGCTCGGCATCGGCATCGCGCAGCACGTCGACCGGATTGCCGCGGTCCCAGTTCGGCGGCAGCACCGCGTCGAGGGCGGCGATCGTCTCGGCGGAGAGCTTCGCCAGCTCGACCTCGTTGTCGGCGACCACGTCGGCGGCGAGCACGCCGGGGCCGCTGCCGTTGGTGATGATCGCCAGCCGGTTGCCGGGATCCGGCCGCGGCAGGCGGCCGGCGGCGAGCACCTCGGCCGCGGTCATCATCTCGGGGTAGGCATCGACGCGGATGGCGCCGGCGCGGCGCAGGGCGGCATCGAAGACGGCGTCGTCGCCGACCATCGCTCCGGTGTGGCTCATCGCCGTCTTCGAGCCGGCCAGATGGCGGCCAGCCTTCAGCACCACCACCGGCTTGACGCTGGCCGCCGCGCGCACGCTGGACAGGAAGGCGCGCGCGTCGTGCACGCCCTCGATGAACAGGATGATGCTGCGGGTGGCGCCGTCGACGGCGAGGAAGTCGAGCAGCTCCGAGAACTCGATGTCGGAGCCGGCGCCGGTGGACACCACCGAGGAGAAGCCGAAGCCCGCCGTCGCTGCGAAGTCGAGCAGCGCCGCCACCACCGCCTGCGACTGCGACACCAGCGCCACCGAACCCGGCCGCGCCGGAGTGCGCGCGTAGCTGGCGTTCAGGCCGATCTCGGGCCGCATCAAGCCGAGGCAGTTCGGCCCCAGCATGCGGATGCCGTGGGCGCGGGCGCGGGCCAGCGCTTCCTCGTGCAGCCTGCGGCCGGCCTCGCCGACATCGGCGAAGCCGGCGGAGATCACCAGCACCGCGCGCGCGCCGACCGCGGCGCAGTCGTCGATGAGGTCGGGCACCGTCGGCGCCGGGGTCACGATGACCACCAGATCCGGCGCCGGCGCCACTTCGGTCAGGCGCGCGACGCAGGGCCTTCCGGCGAGTTCGGTGTACTTCGGATTGACGAGGTGGATCGGCCCCTTGAAACCGGCGGCCAGGAGGTTGTCGAGCACGAACGTGCCCAGCGAGCCGGGGCGCTGGCTGGCGCCGACCAGCGCCAGCGACCGCGGCACGAGCGCGCCCTGCAGGTAATGCGAAAACAGCATGTCGACAACGGGCCCGAGTCGGCCCGGCCTTTCGAGAAGTCCTTATTATGCTGCGGCGCAACGACCAAACCATCGATCAGAGGACTTCATCCATTCGCAGCGCGGTTCTGCCCCTTTCGCGCAGAGCTTTCGCGTTGACTCCGGTCAACCTCGTGGCGAAGCCGCAACTTAGGCTGCGGATGGCGAGGAGGTCATGGCGATGTCACCACAGTCCGGGCTGAATCCGGCGGCTCTGGAGCGTTTCCGGCAGCTGCTGCTGGAGCTGAAGCGCGACGCCGCGGCGGCGGTCGAGGCGCGGCTGCACGGCCAGGGCGAGCACCGCAAGGACGAAGCCGGCCTGCCGCGGCATGCCGACGAAACCGACGACGACGCCGCCGCCGAGACCCAGCGACAGGCCGACGTCGTGCATCTGGCGCGCACCGCCACCCTGCTCGACGAGATCGATGCGGCGCTGGCGCGCATCGACGCCGGCGACTATGGCCTTTGCATCGACTGCGACGAGCCGATCGACCTGCGGCGGCTGCAGGCCTATCCGGCGGCGCTGCGCTGCGCCCGCTGCCAGCAGCTGGCCGAACAGCAGCATGCCCGCCTCGGCCGGCGCGCCTGACCGGCGCCACCCGCACGAGAACCGCTTCCGAGGAAAGGAGACCGCATGGACGCTTTGCGCGAACTGTTCACGACCTGGATCGGCCTGCTGTCGCTCGGCGTCATCATCGGCATCGGCGTGATTGCGTTCGTCATGTTCCGCTGGATCGGTGCCCAGGTCGCCCGCGAAGAGGCGCAGAAACTCCCCGACCGGCCCTGACCCAGCGGCAAGCGGCAGGTTGCCCCTGCGGCGGCTCGCGGCTGCAGGGCGCGGCACCGCCGAATGCCAGCCGAGTGCGGCGCCCGTGGCGCTGCCGGCGCCCGGTCATGTGCGCTCCGTAGAATCGGCCGCATGAAGGTCAACGGCGTTTCCTGGCGCTCGATCGCCGAGGACGGCCCGCAGGCGGTGCGCATCGTCGACCAGACGAAGCTGCCGTACGCGTTCGCGACGTTGCGGCTGGCCGGTTGCGACGAGGTGGCGCACGCCATCCGCAGCATGCAGGTGCGCGGTGCGCCGCTGATCGGGGTGGCCGCCGCCTACGGCGTCGCCCTCGCCATGCAGCGCGACCCCTCCGACGCGGCGCTCGACGCCGCCCTGGCGCAGCTCGCCGCCACGCGGCCGACCGCCGTCAATCTGCGCTGGGCGCTGGCCCGCATGCGGTCACTGCTGGCGCCTCTGCCCGCGGCCGGGCGGGCGGAGGCGGCTTGGAGCGAGGCGGGCCGCATCGCGGAGGAGGACGTGGCGATCAATCGCGCATTGGGCAGCCACGGCGCGGAACTGATCGCCGCCGCGCATCGGAGGGTGCAGCGGCCGGTCAACGTGCTCACCCACTGCAATGCCGGCTGGATCGCCACCGTCGACTACGGCACCGCGCTGTCCGCCGTCTACCAGGCGCACGATGGCGGCGTGCCGGTGCACGTATGGGTCGACGAGACGCGGCCGCGCAACCAGGGGCTGCTGACGGCGTGGGAACTGGCGGCGCACGGCGTGCCGCACACGCTGATTGCGGACAACGCCGGCGGCCACCTGATGCAACGGGGCGGCATCGACCTGGTGCTGGTCGGCGCCGATCGGGTGAGCCGCGGCGGCGACGTCTGCAACAAGATCGGCACCTATCTCAAGGCGCTGGCGGCGATGGACAACGGCGTGCCGTTCTACGCCGCGGTGCCGTCGCCGACCATCGACTGGGCGCTCGGCGACGCGCTGCGCGAGATCCCGATCGAGGAGCGCGCCGCCGACGAGGTGCGGATCGTCAACGGCCGCGACGGCGATGGCCGGCTGGCGTCGGTGGCGATCGCCGACGAGGCGACGGCGGTGGCCAACCCCGCCTTCGACGTGACGCCGGCGAGACTCGTCACCGGCATCGTCACCGAACGCGGCATCGCCCGCCCCGGCGAACTCGCGGCGCTGTTCGCGCCGGCACGCGCCGCCGCCTGAGGGCACTCGATGACCCACGCGGCAACTCCCGCCGAGGACTCGACCGCGCTGCGCCAGGCGGTGATCGACACCGCGCGGGCGATGAACGCCGAAGGCATCAACGTCAACAAGGCCGGCAACGTCTCCGCGCGCTGCACGCGCGGCCGGCACGAAGGGCTGCTGATCACGCCGACGGGCCTCGGCTACGACCTGCTGGCGCCGGACGACCTGGTGTTCCTGCGGCTCGCCGATGGCACTCCCACCGGCCGGCGCCAGCCGAGCAGCGAGTGGCGCTTCCACCTCGACATCTGCCGCCGGCGGCCGGAGTTCGCGGCCATCGTGCACACGCATTCGCCGTCGGCCACCGCGCTCGCCTGCCACGGCCGCGGCATCCCGGCGTTCCACTACATGGTCGCCGCCGCCGGCGGCGCCGACATCCGCTGCGCGCCGTACGCCACCTTCGGCACCCAGGACCTGTCCGACCACGCGCTGGCGGCGCTCGACGGCCGCCGCGCCTGCCTGCTGGCGCACCACGGCGTCATCGCCTGCGGCGCGTCGCTCGACGAGGCGCTGGCGCTGGCGATCGAGGTCGAGCACCTGGCGCGGATGTATCTCGCCGCCTGCGCCCTCGGCGAGCCGCCGCTGCTGGCGGATGACGAGATGGCGCACGTGCTGGTGAAGTTCGAGCGCTACGGTCAGGCGGGCCGCCGGTGACCGCTGTTCGCCGCGGCGAGCAGCGCGGGCGCTCATTCGCAAAGCGCAGCGTCCCGCGGCCGCCCCGATCTGGATTCGGTTTCTCGCGCCGCGTGTCCGGCGTCGCTCGGCATTGACGGCCTTGCCGATACGGCGGGATCCGCTGTCCCTGTTGACGACGACCGCAGCGGGCGAGCGGTGAAGGACCTGGCGCTGCCGGATCTCGCCGTACTCGTGCGGCGGGCCAGTGGCGCGACGAAATTCGCGGCACCGGCGGCGACTTCCGCCACCGCCCCCACTGCTGCCCGGGCCGAAGCGGCCGAGGGGCGTTCGAACGCTCCGACTTCCGTCGCAGCGCCGGATCTCGCCGGTGACGCCGCCGGCGGACCGGCAATCGGCGGCACACGATTGGAAGACGCGACCACGCCGGCGACGCCGTCGTAGATCGCTCCGGCGATCAGCGCCGGAGGTTTGCGCGCCTATACGCTGACCGCCGGCGGTGCGGTGCAGTGATGGGGCCACAACGATTCCGGCCACCTCGGCAGCGGCGGATCTTCCTCGATCCTGGTACCGGTGTCGCCGCCGGCTTCGCCTTCACGCCCGGCACGGCGCCGAAGGTTTCGGCCCTGTGCATCGCCCTATTTGAGCGCGGCGCCGACTTCGACGGCCTTGACTTCTGGCGCGCGGCAGCGTGTCGCGGCAGCCGCCGCGGTCTGGAAAGCGGTGCAGGCCGGGCTGTCCGACGAACAGATGACCCGCGTTCCGGCAAGCCGCGGATGTCGCGGACGGCCGGCAGGCTGACCGCGGCCCCATGCGGATATATTCACGTCGGCAGCGTCGAGCCAGCGGCTTTCCGTCCGCGAAACGCCGGCCTGCGGAGGCGGCGCGACAGGCGGCCCCTGACCATGAGCGCACCGATCTGGACACCTGAAGCTTCGGCACCGTCATCGTTCGCCGGGTTCGCCTTGCGCACCGGGGCCGGCGCCCTGGCAGCCGCCGCGGCGCGGCTGTTCTGCCTCGTTGCGATCGGCCTGTTCGCTGCTCCCGAAGGTCTCGCCCAGCCGGCGCCGAGCGCGGCGCTGCAGCAGCTGCTGCAACGGGCCGAGGCGAACGAACCGGTCCGGGTCATCATCGGCGTCGGACTCGAAGCGCCGTTCCGCGCCGAAGGCGAACTGCGCGACAGCGCTCTGGCGCTGGCGCAGCGCGAACGCATCGCCGCCGCGCAGGAGCGGCTGAGCGCCGCGATCGCCGGCCGGGGGGCGCGCGTGCAGGCCCGCTTCGCGTTCGTTCCCCACCTGGCGGCCGAGGTCGATTCTCTGGCGCTGCGCTGGCTGATGAATTCGCCGCTGGTGACCACGATCGACGAAGACCGGCTGAACGAACCGCTGCTCGCGGAGAGCGCGCCGCTGATCGGCGCGCCGGCAGCGTGGAGTGCCGGGTTGACCGGCGCCGGCTGGCACGTGGCGGTGCTCGACACCGGCGTCGACAAGTCGCATCCGTTCCTCGCCGGCAAGGTCGTGTCGGAGGCGTGCTACTCGAGCAACAGCAGCGGCGTGCAGTCGCTGTGCCCCGGCGGGGTCACCTCGTCGACGGCGCCGGGATCCGCCGTCAACTGCACGACGCCGGCCGATACCTGCGGCCATGGCACGCATGTCGCCGGCATCGCCACCGGCCTGAATGCCCCGGCGGGGTTCTCCGGAGTCGCGAGGAACGCCGGCCTGATCGCCGTCCAAGTCTTCAGCTACCGCACGACGAACGGCTCTCTCGCGGCCTACGACAGCGACATCATCCGCGGGCTCGAGCGGGTCTACGCGCTGCGCGGCACTTACGCCATCGCTTCGGTCAACATGAGCCTCGGCGGCGGCGCCTACTCGGGCACCTGCGACACCACCAACGCGGCGATGAAGAGCGCCATCGACAACCTGCGATCGGCTGGAATCGCGGTGGTGATCGCCTCGGGCAACAACAGCTACAAGAACCTGATCTCCTACCCGGCCTGCATCTCGTCCGCGGTCAGCGTCGGCGCCAGCTGCGACGCCGGCCCGGACAGCAACCGCTGCCAGACCGGAGTCGACGGCATCGCCAGCTACTCGAACATCAACGCCAACGTCACGATCGTCGCCCCCGGCAGCTACATCACGTCATCCCTTCCCGGCAACACCTATGCGGCGTGGAGCGGCACGTCGATGGCCACACCGCACGTCGCCGGCGCCTGGGCGCTGCTGAAACAGCAGACGCCGTCGCTGTCGGTGACCGACGGGATCGCGCTGCTGCGCGCCAACGCCGACACGATCAACGACACACGCAGCGGCGGCACGGCCACGGGACTGAAGCTGCTCGACCTCGGGTTCCTGGCGGACCAGTCCAGTCTGCTGCTGTCCGTCACCCGGGGCGGAAGCGGCAGCGGCACGGTGACGAGCGATCCTGCCGGCATCAGCTGCGGCAGCACCTGCGTCGCCAGCTTCGCCGAGTCCAGCGAGGTGACGCTGACCGCAGTCGCGGCGCCGGGCTCCTCGTTCACGGGGTGGGGCGGCGACTGTTCGGGAACGGACATCTGCACGGTCAGCATGACCCAGGCGCGCAACGTCAGCGCGACCTTCGAGGCCGACAACTACACGCTCACGGTCAGCAAGCTGGGCGTCGGCACCGGTACCGTCACGAGCACCCCGGCCGGCATCAACTGCGGCGCGGCCTGCACCTCCAGTTTCAGCGGCGGGACCACGGTGACGTTGACCGCCACACCCGGAACCGCTTCGAACTTCGCCGGCTGGAGCGGCGCCTGCACGGGCACCGGCACCTGCACCGTCAGCATGACCCAGGCCCGCAGCGTGACCGCGACCTTCAATGCCACCACCTACAACCTGACGGTCGGCCGCATCGGCACCGGCAGCGGCACCGTCACGAGCACTCCGTCCGGCATCAGCTGCGGCAGTACCTGCAGCGCGACCTTTGTCGCGGGCGCGGTGGTCACGCTCACCGCGGCCGCGGCGCCAGGCTCGGTGTTCGCCGGCTGGGGCAGTCCCTGCTCGGGAACGGGCAACTGCTCGGTGCTGATGACGCAGGCGCGCAGCGTCACCGC
>CAYLZU010000051.1:0-14834 GCA_964388005.1 uncultured Burkholderiaceae bacterium | reverse complement strand
GATCACCGATCACAACGTGCGCGAGACGCTCGGCATCTGCGATCACGCCTACATCATCAACGAGGGCCAGGTGCTCGCCGCCGGCAGCCCGGAGGAGATCGTCGGCAACGAGTCGGTGCGCCGCGTCTACCTCGGCGAACACTTCCGCATGTAGGCGCATGGCGCTGAAACCCGGACTCCAACTCAGGCTCGGCCAGCACCTGGCGCTGACGCCGCAGCTGCAGCAGTCGATCCGGCTGCTGCAGCTGTCGGCGCTGGAGCTCGCGCAGGAAATCGAACAGGCGCTGAACGACAACCCGCTGCTCGAGTGCGATGACCCTCCGGTGGGGGCGGCGATGCGGATCGCCGCCGACGGCGCCATCCTCGACGCTTCGCCGCCGGCGGTGTCGGCGTCGGCATCGGATGGACCCGAAGCGGAGGCCGGAGAGGGAGACTTCGGCGCCGCCAACGGAACCGCGGTGCTCGACTGGGGCACCGCACGCACCGACCGCGAAGAAGACGACGACGGCCCGGGAGCCTGGGCGGCGGTGCCGGCCTCGCTGCGCGAACACCTGCGCAGCCAGCTCTCCGCCACCACCGCCTCGCGTCGCGACCGCGCCCTGGTGGAGATCCTGATCGAGTCGCTGGACGAGCAGGGCTACCTGACCTCGCCTCTCGAGGAGCTGCTGGAGATCTGCCCCGCCGAGGCGGGCGTCGACCTGAACGATCTGGCCACCGCGCTGAAGCTGCTGCAGAGCTTCGATCCCGCCGGCGTCGGCGCCCGCAGTGCCGCCGAGTGCCTGGTGCTCCAGCTCGATGCGCTGGCCGCGCAGCCGTCCGCGACCTGTTCGACCGACGATATCGCCTGCGCCAGACGCATCGTCAGTGAACACTTGCCAGCACTGGCGGCGAGGGAATTCCAGAAGCTGGCGCGAATGCTCGAAGTCGACGAAGACGCGGTGCTGCGCGCGCACGCGCTGATCCGTAGACTCAATCCGCATCCGGGCGTAGGCTTCTCGGCGTCGGTCGTCGATTACGTGGTGCCCGACATCCTGGTCACGCGGATCCGCAACCGATGGATCGCTCAGGTCAATCCCGACGTGATGCCGAAGCTGCGCCTGAATCAGGCCTACGCGGCGGCGGTCAAGGAAGAGCGGAGCAAGGAAGGGCACTCGCAGTGGTCATCCCGGCTTCAGGAAGCGCGCTGGCTGATCCGCAATATCCAGCAGCGCTTCGAGACCATCCAGCGCGTGGCCCAGGCCATCGTCGACCGCCAGGCCGGTTTCTTCAGCCACGGCGCCATCGCGATGCGGCCGCTGGTGCTGCGCGAAATCGCCGAAACGCTCGAACTGCACGAATCGACGATCTCCCGGGTGACGACCAACAAGTACATGGCGACGCCATTCGGCGTGTTCGAGCTGAAGTACTTCTTCGGCAGCCACGTGGCGACCGACACCGGCGGCGCGGCCTCCAGCACGGCGATCCGCGCCTTGATCAAGCAACTGATAGGAGATGAAGACCCGACCGATCCGCTTTCCGACAGCCGCATCGCGGAACTGCTCGCCGGACAGGGCATCGTGGTCGCCAGGCGCACCGTCGCCAAGTACCGCGAGGCGCTGAAGATCCCGGCGGTGGCACTGCGCAAGAGCCCGTGAGCCATCCCAGCGCCGAGCCCGTTCGGCGCCCAACGACAGGAGTGCAGCATGAACCTCATCATCCAGGGCCATCACGTCGAAGTCACCCCGGCCATGCGCGACTACGTTCACGGCAAGCTGGAACGGATCCGCAGGCATTTCGATCACGTGATCGACGCGGATGTCGTCCTGGCGGTGGAGGACAAGCTCAGGCAACGGGCGGAAATCACGTTGCGGGTCAGCGGCAGCAGCCTGCACGCGGAGTCGACCGACGGCGACATGTACGCGGCGATCGACCTGCTGATGGACAAGCTCGACCGGCAGGTGCTGCGGCACAAGGATCGCCTCAAGGCGCACGGGCGCATGCCCTTGAAGCATCAGCAGATTCAATCGCAGCAGTAGCACCGCGATCGGGCGGAGCAACCCGCCGGCCGCCGAGCTGGCGCGGCAACCTCGCTCCGGCCTTGGAACTCGGGCGTTGCCCGCGGGCAACATCGGTCGGATAAGGGAAACCATTCGACTCGCGGCTCCGCCCTCTGCCGACAGCGCTGCCTATACTGCCGCCCTCTCCTTTCGAGGATGCGCGCGATCGCACCGTCCTGCCGCCTGAATCCGGACCACGCTGCCGCTGCGCCTGCGCGCGGCGGCATGTCCGAGCCGGCGATCCGCTACTCGTCGTTCGTCCGTATCCACCCCGGCTGACCGGCAATGAACCAGATTTCCCGCCTCCTGCCCCTGTCGAACGTCGTCCTCGACATGCAGGCCTCGAGCAAGAAGCGCGTGTTCGAGCAGGTCGGCCTGCTGTTCGAGAACCACCAGGCCCTGTCGCGGGCGACCGTGTTCGACAGCCTGTTCGCGCGCGAGCGTCTCGGCTCGACCGGGCTCGGACAGGGCGTGGCGATTCCGCACGGACGCATCAAGGGGCTCAAGGAAGCGGTGGCGGCCTTCGTCCGGCTGGCCGAGCCGATCGCCTTCGATGCGCCCGACGGCCGTCCCGTCAGCCTCCTGGTGATCCTGCTGGTCCCGGAGCAGGCGACGCAGCAGCATCTCGACATCCTCTCCGAGCTGGCGCAAATGCTGTCCGACCGCGCCTTCCGCGAGAACCTGATGCACGCCAGCGACCCCAGCGTCGCGCACACCCTGCTCGCGCAGTGGGAACCGATGCGTCCTGCGGCCTGAACGGCCGGCGCTCAAGGAACGAAGGGCCGCTCCCGAGTTCCTTGACCCCCTTGGGGGGCGGGCCGGGCATCTGCCCGGACCTGGGGGCCTCTCCATGAACGAAGGGCCGCTCCCGAGTTCCTTGACCCCCTTGGGGGGCGGGCCGGGCGTCTGCCCGGACCTGGGGGCCTACGGATGACGACGCTGCAGGCGCTGTTCGAGGACAACGAGCAGGCGCTGAAGCTCGGCTGGATCGCGGGCCGCACCGGAGGGGCAAGAACGCTGGCGGTCGCCACCGGGGCCGAAGTGCAGGCGGCCGACATCGTCGGCTACCTCAACCTGATCCACGCCAACCGGCTGCACGTCCTCGGCGCGCCCGAGGTGGCCTACATGGCGCGCATGGACAGCGCCCGGCGGGCCCACTACGCCCGCGATCTCATCGCCGGCGGCGCCCTGGGACTGATCGTGGCCGAGGATCTGTCGCTGCCCGAGGACATGAATGCCGTTGCCGAACAGGTGGGGCTCGCCGTGTTCACGTCGCCACTGGCCGCAGGCCTGCTGATCGACCGGCTGCGCGTGTACCTGAACAAGAAGCTCGCCGCCCACTGCACCATGCACGGGGTGTTCATGGACGTGCTCGGCATGGGCGTGCTGATCGCCGGCGAGTCGGGAGTCGGAAAGAGCGAACTCGGCCTCGAACTGATCAGCCGCGGCCATGGCCTGGTCGCCGACGACGTCGTCGACTTCGCCCGCACCGAACCCGACGCGATCGAAGGCCACTGCCCGCCGCTGCTGGCCAATCTGCTGGAGGTGCGCGGCCTCGGCCTGCTCGACATCAAGTCGATCTTCGGCGAGACCGCCGTGCGCCGGAAGATGAAGCTGCGGCTGATCGTCGAACTGCGCCGCCAGGCGGCCGCGGCGCTGATGGAGCGGCTGCCGCTGGCCGGCACCTCCGAGGACGTGCTCGGTCTGCCGATCCACAAGGTGGTGATCCCGGTCGCTGCCGGGCGCAACCTGGCGGTGCTGCTCGAGGCAGCGGTGCGCAACACGATCCTGAAACTGCGCGGCGTCGACACCATGGCCGAGTTCGTCCAGCGCCAACGGCAGGCGATCGACAAGGGCTGATGCATGGTCTTGCGGCTGGCCCGAGGATCTGATGATCGCCGGGTCCGGCGGCGCCGGCGCGCGGCGTCGGTCCGCCGGCAATCCCGGGAAGAAAGAAGTTGCTGAAGACGATGCCGGTCGCAGCCTGCCTGGCGTTGCCCTTCGCCGTGTCGGCCGCGGAAGAGAAGAAACGGATGCCGCAGCAGCAGAAGACGGCCGACGGCAACAGGCAGGCGACCGAGAAGAACCTCGATGACGACGAGCGCAAGGCGTTCTTGCCGACTTGCCTCAGCGCCAAGGCCTGACCGCCACTTCTTGCGGCCTGCCTGCACCAGGGCGCGGCGATCCCGCGCCGCTTTGTCTTTCGATCACCGCGATGCGTGACAGAATCTCCACCGGTTCTTGCGGCGCGATCCAGGAACGATGCGGCTGGTGTTGATCACGGGGATGTCGGGGTCCGGCAAGTCGGTCGCCCTGCGCCTGCTCGAGGATGTCGGCTTCTTCTGCGTCGACAACCTGCCGCCGCGCTTCCTGATCGACGTGACGACATATCTTGCCGAAGCCGGCCAGGAGGACGTGGCGGTCTCGGTCGATGCGCGCTCGGAGCTGTCGCTCACCGAACTGCCGGGGATCATCAGCGGGTTGCGCGGCGCCGGATACGACCTGCGGGTGCTGTTCCTCACCGCGTCGACCGAAGCGCTGGTGCACCGCTACTCGGAGTCACGGCGCCGCCACCCGCTGTCGGGCCGGCTGGCGGTCGATCCCGGCGTGCTCGAACCGACGCTGACCGAATCGATCGAGGCCGAGCGCGAGCTGCTCGCCCCGCTCGACAAGGCCGGCCACGTCATCGACACCAGCCTGCTTCCGCCGGCGACCCTGCGCGAATGGGTCCGCCGCTTCGTCGACACGGCGCCGGCGCCGCTGATGCTCACCTTCGAGTCGTTCGCGTTCAAGAGCGGCGTGCCGGCGGCGGCGGACCTGCTCTTCGACGTGCGCAACCTCCCGAATCCGCACTACGAACCGGCGCTGCGGCCGCTGACCGGGCTCGACGCGCCGGTGATCGAGTATCTGCAGCGCGCGCCGATCGTCGCCGAGCTGATCGACGACATCGAACGCTTCATCGACAAGTGGCTGCCGAGCTACCACGCCGACAACCGGCACTATCTGACGGTGGCCATCGGCTGTACCGGTGGCCAGCACCGCTCGCCTTACGTGGTCGAACAGTTGGCGGCGCGCTTCGCCGCCCGCGGCCGCGAGCGCGTGCTGACCCGGCACCGCCGGCTGGGCCGCTGACCGGTTGCCGCGGTTGCCCTTCCGGATGCGGATCCCGCTGTTCCCGCTGAACACCGTGTTGTTTCCCGGTGGCGTGCTGCCGCTGCGCGTGTTCGAGGCCCGGTACATGGACATGGTGCGCCGATGCATGAAGGACGGTTCGCCGTTCGGCGTCGTGCTGATCTCGCGCGGCTCGGAAGTGGGCGCACCGGCGGCGACGGAAGCCGTCGGCACGCTGGCGACGATCGGCGCCTGGGACATGCCGCAGCTCGGCCTGCTGCACCTGCGGGCGCTCGGCGGCGAGCGCTTTCGCATCGAGGCCGCCGAAACGCAGGCCGACGGCCTGACCGTGGCTGCCGTGGCGCCGATCGCGCCGGACGACGACCTGCCGCTTGCCGAGCCGCACCTGCCCTGCGCCGACCTGCTGCGACGTGTGATCCACGATGCCGCCGGCCGGCGCGCCGAGGCCACCGACGCCGATCCGATCAATTCGGCTCCGTTCGAGCCGCCCTACCGCTTCGACTCCAGCGTCTGGGTCGGCAACCGGTTGTGCGAATTCCTGCCGGTGCCGCTGCGCGCCAAGCAGAAGCTGCTGCAGCTGCAGGATGCGGCCTCCCGCCTCGAGGTCGTCCGGCGGTATCTCGAGCAGCATGGCGTGCTCGCGGGAGAGGATTGAGCGGAGGATCGAACCTTGCCTCGCGTTGCCTATCAGCCGGAGTCAATCGCCGAGCCGGCCGGACTCGTCGACGCCATCCGCGCCCGGCGCGGCGGCAGGTTGCTCAATCTCGACCGCATGCTGCTGCACAGCCCGCCGCTGGCCGCCGGATGGAACGGCTACCTGGGGGCAGTACGCACCGAGCTGTCGCTCGATGGGCGCCTGCGCGAGCTGGCGATCCTCGTCGTGGCGTCGCTGAACGGCGCCGCTTACGAGTTCCACCACCATGCGCCCGAGTACCTGCGGGCAGGAGGGACCGGGCCGCAGGTCGACGCGCTCGCGGACCCCGAGCAGGCGGTGCGGCAGGCGGACCTGTTCGACACGGTCGACCGCGCGGTGCTGCAACTGACCATCGAGATGACGCGCGGCGTCGCGGTCGCCGACGGCACCTTCGCCGCCGTTCACGCCGCGCTCGGCGACCGCCGCACCGTCGAGCTGGTGGGCGTCGTCGCCGCCTACAACATGGTGTCGCGTTTCCTCGTCGCCCTCGACATCACGCCGGAATCGGAATCCTGAGGCGGCGCCGGAGACGCGACTTCGCGCAGCAGCGCCGCGATCGGCGCCGGCAGCGGCGCGGCACCGAGCTCGGCCAGCGGCAGCCACAGCAGGTCCTCCTCGCGCAGGCGAGGCGGCGGCGAACGGATGTCGAGCCGTCGCGGCAGCAGCGTCAGCGTGAAGTGGGTGAAGGCATGGCTGCGCGGCGGCAGCACGCGCAGCCGTGGCGCCGCATCGAGCTGCGCCGCCGTGCGACGCAGGGCCGCCAGCGAGTCGAACTGCGGCGGCGAGTACAGCCCGCCCCACACCCCTGTCGGCGCGCGCCGTTGCAGCAGAACCCGGCCGTCGTGCAGCGCCAGCAGCGTCCATGCGCGCCTGCTTCGCTCCGGGCGGCGCTGTCGCGGTGCCGGCAACTCGTCGACGCGGCCGGTCCGGCGCGCGACGCAGGTTCCGGCCACCGGACAGGATTCGCAGCGCGGCGCCCGGCGCGTGCACACGGTGGCGCCGAGATCCATGATCGCCTGCGTGTACGCCGGCATCCGCGGCGAATCGGGCAGCAGCGCCGCCGCCTGCTGCCAGAGCTGGCGGACCACGGGCGGCGATGAAGGATCGCCGTCGATGCCGAAGTGGCGCGCCAGGACCCGCCTGACATTGCCGTCGAGGATCGGTTCGCGCGCCTCGGCGCAGAACGCGGCGATCGCCCCGGCGGTCGAGCGGCCGATGCCCGGCAGTTGCGCCAGCGTTGCCGCGTCGAGCGGGAACCTTCCGCCGTGGCGCTCGACGACCACCCGGGCGCAGGCGACCAGGTTGCGCGCGCGCGCGTAGTAGCCGAGTCCGGCCCACGAGGCGAGAACATCGTCGAGCGGCGCCGTCGCGAGGGCGACGACGTCCGGGAAGCGCCGGCAGAACCGGGTGAAGTACGGAATCACGACGCCGACCTGCGTCTGCTGCAGCATCACTTCCGCCAGCCAGACGCGATACGGTTCGCGATCGGCCTGCCACGGAAGGTCGTGGCGCCCGTGCCGGGCCTGCCAGGCGATCAGACGGGCGGCGAAGCTGCGGCCGCGAATCGGCGCCGCTGCCCGATCGCCCGCCAGCGCGCCCCGCCGTCGGGGCGAGGGCGGTGCCGCGTCAGGCGGCGGCACGCAGACTGGCCGCGCTCGTGGGTTCGTCAACGCCGGCAGCAGCGACGCGGCCGGTCTCGCCGGTCGCGCCTGCAGGCGCGACATCCGCGGCCCCGTCCTCGCGCGCCGCCAGCCGCACCGCTTCGAGCCGCTGCTTCAAGGCGTCGAGCCGGCCCCGCACCGCCGCCAGCGCCTGCTCGAGCTCTTCGATCCGGCCCTCGAGCGAGTCCTGCGCATCGCGGATCTTCTGCAC
Source organism: uncultured Burkholderiaceae bacterium (assembly GCA_964388005.1). Lineage (GTDB taxonomy): Bacteria > Pseudomonadota > Gammaproteobacteria > Burkholderiales > Burkholderiaceae_F > JADJWR01. The sequence continues at coordinate 7,100 of CAYLZU010000051.1, read as the reverse complement.
CGTCTCGGCGCGCTTCGACAGTTGCCCGCGCTGCTCGCGGACCTGGGTCTCGATCGGCGGCAGCAGCGACGCCGTCCACGCCTCGACATCGCGCTCGGCGGCGGCGAGCAGGTCGCGCGACCTGGCAACGACCGATTCGAGGAAGCGTTCGATCAGTTCCCACTTGCCGTGGGTGAGCACCGTGAAGGTGCCAAACTGCGCTTTCGCCGCCTCCTGCAGACGATCGATTTCGGCGAGATAGGCGTCGACGGTGAAGACCATCGGCGGCGCCAGGCTCCAGCCGAGTTCCTGCGCGAAGCCCGTCTGCACGCCGCCGATCAACTTCTGCATTTCGGCGACGTGGTCGTTGGCCTGCCGCATGCGGCCGCGCAGGCTGTCGCAGTATTCGCCGACGATCGCGGCGAAGGCGCTCGGCCGCCACGCCTTGCGCATCTTCTCCTTGGCGTCGACCGCCAGCTGCCGCAAGTGCTCGCGCTTGAGCAGGGCAAGCGCCTGCGCGGCGATCCGGTTCAGCACGAAGCGGGTCGCCACGACCTTGCGCGCCACCTGCTCGAACTCGCCGGCCTCGACGCGGGCGCGCGCCAGCACGCGCTCGATCGAGCTCCTGTTCTTTCCCTGCAGCGCCCGCAGCTCGTACAACTGCTCGACGATGCCGCGCTCCCGCACCGACAGCGTCTGCCGGACTTCGTCGCCGACCCGCTCGACCAGCGCCAGCGTCTGCGTGCGCACGATCGTCTGCTTCGCCGGCACCAGCTTCTCCACCAGCGCGTGCTCGAGCGTCGGCAGGCGGCTTGCGGCCAGCAGGGGCCGGTCTGCCGTCAGCTTGGCGACCAGGCCCTTCTGGGCGGAAACGGCGAAGATGCGTTCCCTGCCCAGCTCCAGCCGCTGGCTCACCACGCCGACCTGCCGCTCGACCTCGGCATCGACCTCCGGACCGGTCTTCAGGCCGTCCCACAGGCCGTCGATCTTGTTGAGGACGGCAATGTGGTTCTCCTTGGCGCCCGAGTCGCGCACCACCAGCCGCCACATGTCGAGATCGCTCTTGGTGACGCCGGTGTCGGCAGCGAGCACGAACAGCACCGCATGCGCGCTCGGCACCTGCGACAGCGTCAGCTCCGGCTCGGCGCCGATCGCGTTCAGCCCCGGCGTGTCGAGGACCACCAGCCCCTGGCGCAGCAGCGGGTGCGGGACATTGATGACCGCATGGCGCCAGCGGGAGATCTCGAACGTGCCGTCGGCCTCGACGCCGGCGACGTGGTCCGGGTCGTCGGGGTCGAACAGGCCGTAGCTCCTCGCCTGCTCGGCGGGCACGCGCACCGTCTCCGACACCAGCTTGAAGGCTTCGAGCATGCCCTCGGCGGACGACGAGTCGACCGGAAAGACTCGCCACTCCTCGTCCGCCTTGCGGAAGTCCGACGTGCTGCCGGGGCGGGCACGGGTCTCGATCGGCAGGGCCCGGATGCACGGCGGGATCGATGGGTCGTACATCAGCTCGGTCGGGCACATCGTCGTGCGCCCGGCCGAGGTCGGCAGGATGCGCCGGCCGTAGTCGGCGAAGAAGATGGCGTTGATCAGCTCCGACTTGCCGCGCGAGAACTCGGCGACGACGGCGACGACGAGTCGGTCCTCGGAAAGCCGATCGAGGGCGATTTCGATCCGGCGCGCCGCCTCGGCGTCGAGAAGCTGCGACCGGCTCAGGCAGTCGCGCAGGTCGACGATCGAGCGCGCGAGGCGGTTGCGCCAGGCGGCGTAGCTTTCAAACGAGCCGGCAAGTTCGGCCATCTTCCGTTCCGGCGGCGGCCCCGGGGCATCGATCGGCGACGAACGATGCACCGCGGTTCCGAAGCACACACAATGCGGCGTCGCTGCCTCGCCGGCCACCCCGGCCGCCGCTCAGCGGCGCTGGCAACGCGGACAGAAGTATGTCGCACGCCCCGCCTGAACGATGCGTCTGATCGGCGCGCCGCCGCAGCGAAGACAGACTAATCCGTTTCGACCATAGACCCGTGCCGACTCGATGAACCCGCCGCCGCGGCCGTCGGCGCCGGTGAAGTCGCGCAGGGTGCTGCCGCCGGAGTCGATCGCCCGCGCCAGCACGGCGCGGATCGCCTCGGCCAGGCGGCCGCAGCGCGGTGCCGACAGCCTGGCCGAGGCCGTCCTCGGATCGATGGCGGCCTCGAACAGGCTCTCCGAGGCGTAGATGTTGCCGACCCCGACGACGACGGCGCCCGACAGCAGCACCTGCTTGATCGACGTGCGCCGCCCGCGGATGCGGGCATGCAGGAACGCGCCGTCGAAGCTCGGGTCGAAGGGCTCGATGCCGAGTCCGGCAAGCAGCGCGTTGCGACGCAAGGCGCCGTCGCCGCCCGCCACCCACAGCAGCGCCCCGAAGCGGCGCGGATCGGTCAGGCGCAGGAGGCGCCGCCCGTGCGGATGCTCGATGACGAGATCGACATGATCGTGTCTGCCCGGCGCCGGCGCGGCGCCGCGATAGACGCGCCAGGAGCCGGACATGCCGAGGTGCGACAGCAGCGTGCCGTGCTCGAACCGCCACAGCAGGTACTTGCCGCGACGGTCGATGCGCTCGATCCGCCGGCCGGCGAGCCTGCTGCCGAGCCCCTTCGGCACCGGCCAGCGCAACCGCGCTTGGCGCAGTTCGACCGCGCCGACGACGCCGCCTTCGGCTGCGGCGGCCAGCGCCCGCCGCGTCACTTCGACCTCCGGAAGTTCTGGCATCGGCCGCGGGATAAGATGGGCACAGCGGCGGCTGAAGCAGGCTCGCCGCCGGAGTTCGGAATGTCGATGAAGAGACGCGGTGCGACCGCGGCGGTCGCCGCGGTGCTGGTGATTCTAGGTTGGGCCGGCGCCCCCGGCGCCGCGGCCCAGGCGGCGGCGCCCTCGCAGCCTCCTGAACTCGATCTGACGGCGGCGCTGCTGTACCAGATCATGGCGGCCGAACTGGCGCTGCAGCGCGGCGATGCCGGCAGTGCGTTCGCGACCTATCTGTCGGTGGCGCGGCAGACGCGCGACGCCCGCATCGCCCGCCGCGCCACGGAGATCGCCATCGGCGGCCGGGCCGGACCGCAGGCGCTCGAAGCGGCGGCACTGTGGAGCGAGCTCGATCCGGACTCGCGCGACGCGCGGCAGGCGCACGCGCTGCTGCTCGTCGCCACCGGCCGCATTGCCGATGCCGAACCGCTGTTCGCGACCATGCTGCGCGAGTCGCCGCAGCCGGCCGCGGAACTCGGGCAGATCCAGCGCGCCATCGCCCGCGCCGAGGACCGCGGCGCCGCCTACGCCATGCTCGAGCGGCTCGCCGCGCCGCTGCTCGCGCAGCCGGACATCGCCGCCGACGTGCAGTTGACGCTCGCCGCCGGCGCGCACCAGGCGGGGCTGGCCGAGCGCGCGATCGGGGCGGCGCGGGCCGCCCTGGCGCTTCGGCCCGACGACCAGCGCACCGTCCTGACGGCGGCGCAGCTGCTGGCCCGGCCCCAGGGCAAGGACGACGCGGCGGGCCGGGCGCAGGCGCTGGCGCTGCTCGCCGAGGCGCTGCATCGCCAGCCGGCGGCGTCGAACGTGCGCATGACCTACGCCCGGCTGCTGCTCGCCGACGGCCAGCGCGACGCGGCGGTGACCCAGTTCGAGCAGCTGCTGCAGCAGGATGCCGCCAACCTCGACGCGCTGTTCGCGCTCGGCGTGCTGTCGCTGGACGACCGGCCTCCACGCGGCCGCGCCCGCGACTACTTCGAGCGCTACCTCAAGGCCGTCGAGGCGGCCCCGATCGCCACCCACGACCCCGATCCGGCCTACCTGAACCTGGCCCGGATCGCCGAGGACGAACGCCGGTTCGACGAGGCGTTGCGGTGGCTGGAGCGGGTCAGCGACGGCGCGCAGCTGTTCAACGCCCGCCTGCGGCAGGCGATCGTGCTGGCGAAGATGCAGCGCCTCGACGACGCGCGGAGGCTGCTCGCCGAGACCACGGCGGCCGACGACGATCAGCGCCGCCAGCTGGCGATGGCCGAGGGCCAGGTGCTGCGCGAAGTCCGGCGCTACGAGGAGTCCTACCAGGTGCTGGCGGCGGCGCTGGAAAAGTCGCCCGAGGACACGGCGCTGCTGTACGACACGGCGATGGCGGCCGAGCGCATCGACCGCATCGATGCGATGGAGACGCTGCTGCGCAGGCTGATGCAGCTGAAGCCCGACGACCCGCATGCCTACAACGCCCTCGGCTACACCTTTGCCGACCGCAACACGCGCCTGCCGGAAGCCCACGCGCTGATCGACAAGGCGCTGAAGCTGGCGCCCGACGACGCCCACATTCTCGACTCGATGGGCTGGGTCCACTTCCGCATGGGCAATCTCGCCAGGGCGCGCGAGTATCTCGAACGCGCCTATGCCCTTCGCCGCGAGGCCGAAATCGGCGCCCATCTCGGCGAGGTCCTGTGGGCGCTCGGCGACCACGAGGCGGCGCGCCGCGTCTGGCGCCAGGTCCGCGCCGAGGAGCCGGAGAACGAGACCCTCAGCGCCACGCTCGCCCGGCTGCAGGTCCGCCTGTAGCCCTCGAGCCGGATGCGTCGATCGGCGATGGCGGCGGGCCGCGCGCTGCACTCGGCCGCGGGTCTCGCCGTGCTGACGCTGGCGATACTCGTCGGCGGCTGCGGCAGCCTGCTGCCGGCGGACCCAACGATGACGATCTACACCGGCCGCTTTTCCGCCACCATTCGCCAGGACGGGAGCCAGGAAGCAGTGTCGGGCCGCTTCACGTTGGCCGCAGGCGGCGGGCGCACCGCGCTCGATCTGGCCTCGCCGCTCGGCAACACCCTCGCCCGCGTCGAGGCGGATGCGAGCGGCGCGACGCTCACCGCCCCTCGCGACGACGGCACGCTCGCGACATGGCAAGGAACGAGCGCCGAGGCGCTGGCCGAGTCCGTGCTCGGCTACCGGCTGCCGGTGTCGGGGCTGCCGGACTGGATCGCCGGCCGCACCGTTGCCGGTCGGCCGGCGATGCGCCTGCCGCAGGACGGACCGGCGCAACGGATCGAACAGGATGGATGGATCATCGTCGTCGATCAGTGGTTCGACCCGAGCGGCCTGCCACGCCGGCTGACGCTGGACCGCGGCGCGGCAGGCGACGCGGCGCTCGCGCTGCGCCTGCGCCTGGTTCTCGACGACACGCGCGACACCGACCAGGTCTCCCCGCATCGATGAGCGAGCCGGCCCGTAGCGACGAAAGCGGTCGAGACCCGCGGCGGGAAGGCCGTCTCTTCCTCGGCCTGCCGGCACCCGCGAAGCTGAACCTGTTCCTGCACGTCGTCGGCCGGCGGGCCGACGGTTACCACGAACTACAGAGCCTGCTGGTGCCGATCTCGCTCGCCGACACCCTCGACTTCGAACTGCGAAGCGACGGCGACATCGTCAGGACCGGCGACATCGTCGGCCCGGTCGAGGACGACCTGTGTCTGCGCGCCGCGCGTCTGCTCAAGGACGGCAGCGGGACACCGCTCGGCGCCGAGATCTCGGTCGACAAGCGAGTCCCGGCGGGCAGCGGCATGGGCGGCGGCTCTTCCGATGCCGCCACCACGCTGCTGGCGCTGAACCGCCTGTGGGACCTGCACTGGCCTCGCGAGCGGCTGGCTACGCTGGCGTTGCGTCTCGGCGCCGATGTCCCGTTCTTTCTCGGGCCCGGCCCCGCGTTCGTTGAAGGCATCGGCGAACGGCTGGCGCCGCTGCGGCAACCGTCCTGCTGGTATGCGGTGATTTACCCGCAAGTCTCTGTTTCGACGAAAGAAATCTTCTCGGCGCCGGAATTGACACGGTCGACGAAAGCCCTGAGAATCGCGGACTTTTCTGCGATGCGAGATAATGCCGACCGCAGCGGGCAGACGGTGGCGGACGGGCTTTTCGGCGCCAACGATCTGGAGCCGGTCGTGCGGCGCCGGTACGCGCAGGTGGATGCGGCGCATGCCCACCTGTCGCGGTTCGGCCCGGCGAGGATGACGGGTTCCGGATCGGCGGTGTTCGCGCCGATGCCGTCCGAGCAGGCCGCGGAAGCGGCGATCGAGGCTTTGCCGCCCGGATGGACAGGCTGGGCAGTCAGGAGCCTCGAAGAACTGCCGCTCGCGGCGTGGGTGAAGTAAGCAGTCGCCGGGTCGGAAACGATCGGGCGGGGCGCGGAGGTTTCGCGCTGGGGAGTCGCCAAGCTGGTTAAGGCACCGGATTTTGATTCCGGCATTCGAGGGTTCGAATCCTTCCTCCCCAGCCATCTTGAGGTCGATCGCCGGGAGTCGCGCAGTAATCGCGGCTCCCGGCGATTCGGTTTTTTCCGCCTTTCGGACGCGGGCGGGGCGGCGCGGCGGGACTCGCGCCGCGGCACTGCCCGGGCCGGGAGACGCCGCGGCGGGGCCGGGACGATGAAGCCAATCGAGGGTCGCAACATGGGACCGACGGTGCACGACAACCTGATGGTCTTCTCGGGCAACGCCAACCCGAAGCTCGCGCTCGCCGTCGTCCAGCACCTGAACATGCCGCTCGGCCGGGCCCAGGTCTCGCGCTTCTCCGACGGCGAGGTGATGGTCGAGATCAACGAGAACGTCCGCGGCCGCGACGTCTTCGTGCTGCAGTCGACCTGCCAGCCGACCAACGACAACCTGATGGAGCTGATGATCATGGTCGATGCGCTCAAGCGCGCCTCGGCCGGCCGCATCACCGCCGCGATTCCGTACTACGGCTACGCGCGGCAGGACCGCAGGCCGCGCTCGGCGCGGGTGGCGATCAGCGCCAAGGTGGTGGCCAACATGCTGCAGGCGGTCGGCGTGCACCGCGTGCTGACCATGGACCTGCACGCCGACCAGATCCAGGGCTTCTTCGACATCCCGGTCGACAACGTCTACGCCAGCCCGATCCTGCTCGGCGACCTGTGGAAGCACAACTACGAGAACCTGGTGGTCGTCTCGCCCGACGTCGGCGGCGTGGTGCGGGCGCGGGCGCTCGCCAAGCGGATGGAATCCGAGCTGGCGATCATCGACAAGCGGCGCCCGCGGGCGAACGTCGCCGAGGTGATGCACATCATCGGCGAGGTCGAGGGCCGCACCTGCGTGATC
>CAYLZU010000050.1:8883-14996 GCA_964388005.1 uncultured Burkholderiaceae bacterium | reverse complement strand
GCACCCGAAGGCAAGCCTGGGCCGTATTGGCGAGCGACGCCGAAACCACCATCAGTCGGGCCGGGCCATCGCCGGGATGGCGCCACGCCTGATCAAAGCACCGTACCGCATCGACGTACTGTCCGGCATATTGCAGCGCCAGACCAAGGTTGTTCCAGACCACCGCCTCTGCCGTCGCATCCGCCAGCGACTTTGCGAGGTCGAGCGCCTCCGCGTAACACGCGACGGCGGCCGGCAGGTTGCCGGTTTCGCTGTTCATGACGCCGCAGAAGGTGGCGGCGCGCCGAATCAGGCTCGGTTGCCCCAGCCGCCGCGACGCAACCAGGGCTTGCGAGGCCGGGCCGACCCCCGCCTGGGCGTTGACCGAGTTGTAGTGGTGCTGCGCGATCAGAAGCAGGGTCTCGACACCCTCGGCGGTGACCGCCTCGGGATCCAGCTCACACAGCGCCTCTTGCGCCTGCGCGATCAAGCGCCCGGAAACCCCGCCCGGGGCAGCCGCCGCCTCGCGGATCCGGCAAAACCAGTCGGACTGGGCGCCGGCATCGGCCGCAACCACGGTCGGCGAATACGAAGGACAAGCAGTGACCGGCAGTGGCGCACCCATAGCGTCTTTATGCTACTTCTCCCAATTAGGCGGTATCGCCCGTTCGGGTTAGCGCCGGACTGGCGTGATGGGGCTGCCCTAGGACACTGAAATCCAAGGGCTTCGACAGAAGTCCGGCGAAGCGATCGTTCAAGCAACCGCAAAAGGGGGAAGTCATGGAAGCAGTGGTCGAGACCGTCGTCGAAGTCAGCGAACTGTCGCTGTCCGAACTGGCTCAGGTCAGCGGTGGACTGGGCGACGCGGTGCTGGCCTAAGCGCCAGCCGCCCAGAAGAGAACCGGGCTCCGCCCGGTTTTTTTTCGCCCGCCGCCCGGCGCGCGGCTCCAGCGGCAGCGTGGTGATGGTGTCCGAGCCTCCGTTGCCGTTTCCGCAAGGCGATAGAGACACCTACCGCTCATCCCAGCCCATGCCCGCGGCCGCGGGCCCATCGGTCTCGCCCATCGGGTTCCGCAAGGCGAGGAAGCGCCCCACCAGACTCCGGAGCGACGGACCGGTGTGCACGAACTCGCAGCCGATTCGACGCACGGCCGTGCTCCCGGGGTTCGGAGAGCAGTGGCGGATGACTACGGCGACTTCGGCGCCGCCGATTCCGGGCAGATCGAGTCGGCATCTGTCGATCCGGGTGCCGACGGGCAGGCAATCCAGGTCGCCGATCTCCACGGACAGACCCCCGGCCCCGATGTCGGACACCGGGAGGGGCACGCCATCGTCGGCCAGCCCGGGCACCCGGATCCGGCAGCCTCGGGCGGCCACTTCCGGCAGCTGCGTCCGCTCGTTCTTGCGCCGCTTCAGCAGCATCAGTCGACCCGGCAGGGGCAGGCTCAACGCCCGCCAGTCCCAGGCTGACCGCGGCGCCGGCCCCTTGGCGGTGAACTGCAGCTTGTCGCCCTCCATGAAGCCGACAAAGGTCGCCGCCTCCCCGCTTGCCTGCCGTCGGCCGTCCGGCGGAACGACAACGGCCTCGACGCTCATCCGACCTCGCCGCTCATCGATCGTCAGCAGCCTCGTCACGGCGAAGCCAGCACCCTCCGACCTGTAGGCATTCAGCTGTGCGCCGGCGCGTTGCACCCTGCGGAGCACGTCGACGATCTGCCGGCGCTCGGCGATGACGCAGTGCCGCAGTTCCGGCGACTCCGGTTCTGGAAACGGCGTGACAAACCCCATCTGCGGCCCCTTCGGCGCCAGCAATGCAGCGGCAACGAGAATCGCTTTTACACCGCGAATAGATCTGCGGCGCGCAGGAGAATCTAGGAAAAGCACCACTTCCGGCGCCCGGCCGGCAGCAGGCGCCGAGCGGTCGGAATCCAGCCGCGAATCAGACGTGCCCGATGACCGGGTGCGGCTGGTAGGGCGCCGCGAGCCGCGCCAGCTCGTCGGCGGTCAGGGTGATCTCAAGGGCCGTCAGCGCCTGTTCGAGCTGGCCCGCCTTGCTGATGCCGATGATCGGACTCGACACACCCGGCTGATACAGCAGCCACGAGTAGGCAAGCGACGCGTTGGCGACTCCCCTCTCGCCCGCCAGCTGCGCCAGCGCGTCGACCACCGCGAAGTCGGCGTCGCGGTAGTAGAACTTCTGCGCGATGTCGTCCGTTGCCGCGCGCGACGTGGCGCCCTGAAGCCGGTCGGTGCCGCCGCCTTCGCCGGGCTTGCGGTTGCCGGCGAGGAAGCCGCGCGCCAGCGGACTCCACGGCATCAGCCCGACACCGGTGGCGCGGCAGAACGGATTCATCTCGCGCTCCTCTTCGCGGTAGACGAGGTTGTAGTGGTTCTGCATCGAGACGAACCTGGTCCAGCCGCGGCGCTCGGCCACGTGCTGCATGGTCGCGAACTGCCAGGCGAACATGCTCGAGGCGCCGATGTAGCGTGCCTTGCCGCTCTTCACCACGTCATGCAGCGCCTCCATCGTCTCCTCGACCGGCACGGCAGCGTCGAAACGGTGGATCTGGTAGAGGTCGACGTAGTCGGTGCCGAGTCGCCGCAGGCTGGCATCGATCGCAGCCAGGATCCGCTTGCGCGAAAGGCCGCTGGCGTTCGGCCCCGGCGTCGGCTTGGGCCCCTGGGCGTTGGCGCCGCGAAAGCCGATGTCGACCGGGAAATAGACCTTGGTGGCGATCACCGCTTCGTCGCGGCGGCAGAACTCGCGCACGAACTTTCCGGTCAGTTCTTCCGAAACGCCGGCCGAGTACATGTCGGCGGTATCGAAGAAGTTGATCCCCGCCTCGACCGCCGCCCGCACCAGCGGCCGGGCCGCCGCTTCATCGAGCACCCACGGCCGCCATTGGGTGGTGCCGTAAGTCATCATGCCGAGGGCGAAGCGCGAGACCATGAGTCCCGAGTTGCCGAGCCGAACGGTTTTCACCTCCGCCTGCCTCCACCCGCGCCGTCGGTCCTGAGGCGCTCGAGCGTCCAGTACTGGGCCGAGTCCCGGCGAAACGGCTACAGCCCCAGCAGGCGCCCGATGCGCGCGATGTAGTCGCCGGTCCTGATCGCGTCGGCCAGCAGTTCATCGCTGGCAGCGTGCAGACGTTCGCGCAGTCCGGCGAGGCCGCCATGCACGTCCTCATGAGGCTGCGCCGACGCGAGCGCCGAACGCAGGCGCTCGACGTCGGCCCGCAGATTGGCGAGATCCCCCTCGCCGCTTTGCAGTCGCGCCAGATCGCGTTCGAGCGCATCGATGAGCCGCGCCGTCTCCTGCAGATCGATCGCCCTGTTCCCGTCGCCGTGTTGCGCCATTGGTCAAGCCCGCTGTCGATGCCACGGAGCTTAACGCGCCGCCGGCGCCTCCGCGGCGCGCTAGAGTCGCGGTCGAATCCGGTCTGCCCTGGTGTGTTCGATGAACTCCCTGCATGCGGCGCTGTCGCCCGAAGTAACGGTCGCCGGATGGTTGCTGATCGCCCCGCTCGCAGCGCATTCACTGCGCCAGGCGGCGGCGGGAGCACCTCTGCGCGGCGCGCAGCAGCACCTGTGGCTTGCAGGCGCGGTCATGATCGCCTGGCTGTGGACCCTGCAGGCGCGATTCGCCGGCGGCGCGGCGTTTGGCCTGCTCGGCGTTGCCTTCTTCGCCCTGACCTTCGGCCGGCACTGGGCGCGGCTCGGGCTGCTCGCCGCGCTGGCGCTGCACACCTGGCTCGGCGGCGGCAGCTGGGCCAACTTCGGCTTCAACGGCCTGATGCTGGCAGCGCTGCCCACGCTGCTGGCGGACGTGTTGCAGCGGCAGATCGAGCGGCGGCTGCCGAGGAATCTGTTCGTCTTCGTCATCGGCAACGGCCTGTTCGTCACCCTCGCCGTCACCGCCACCGTCAGCTCGCTGTTCGTCACCGTGAGCTCGCTGTTGTCGCCGGCTTCGGCCAGCACGGATCAGATCGCCTATGCCCTGCTGCTGGCATGGGGCGAGGCACTGGCCAGCGGCATGCTGTTCTCGTCGCTGGTGATCTTCTGCCCGCAGCTCGTCCTCACCTACCGGCAGGACCTGTACCTGCCGCCGAGGAGCGGACGATGAGCCGGGCCGCCAGCGTCCACCGGAACCGCCAGGAAACGCCATGTCGCGAACCGCAGCCCGCCTGATCGTCGACCAGTTGCTGGTCCACGGCGTCGACCACGTCTTCTGCGTGCCGGGGGAGAGCTATCTCGCCGTGCTCGACGCGCTGTACGACTCGCCGTCGATCCGCCTCATCGTCAACCGGCACGAGTCGGGCTCGACCTTCATGGCCGACGCCTATGCCAAGCTGACGGGTCGTCCGGGCGTGGCCTTCGTCACCCGCGGCCCTGGAGCCACGAACGGCGCCATCGGCGTCCATACGGCGTTCCAGGACTCGACGCCGATGGTGCTTTTCGTCGGCCAGGTCGGCAACGACTTCGTCGAGCGCGAAGCGTTCCAGGAGATCGATTACCGCCGCATGTTCGGGCAGATGACGAAGTGGGTGGCGCAGATCGACCGCGCCGATCGCATCCCCGAGTTCGTCGCCCACGCGTTCCAGGTGGCCGCCAGCGGCCGGCCGGGTCCGGTCGTGCTTGCCCTGCCCGAGGACCTCCTCGATCAGGAGTCGGAAGTCGAAGACGCGGCCCGCTACCAGCCGGTCCAGTCGGCCCCGACCGATGAGCAGGTCGGAGAGATCCGCCGCCTGCTCGGCAACGCGCGCGCTCCGCTGGTGCTGCTGGGGGGCACCGGCTGGACGCAATCGGCCTGCGGCGATCTGCGCGCATTCGCGGAGGCAAACCGGCTGCCGGTCGCCTGCGCCTTCAGGTACCAGGACCTGTTCGACAACCGGCACCCGAACTACATCGGTGATGTCGGCATCGCCATCAACCCGCAGCTCGCGCGGCGCGTCCGCGAGGCCGACCTGATCCTGGCGATCGGCCCCCGGCTCGGCGAGATGACCACGGGCGGCTATTCGCTGCTGTCGGTGCCGCGGCCGCGGCAGACGCTGGTTCACGTGCACCAGGGGGCCGAGGAACTCGGTCGCGTGTATCAGGCGCATCTGATGATCGCATCGGGCATGCCGCAGATCGCGGCGCGGCTGGCGGCCATGGCGGCGGTCGACTCGGCTCGCTGGGCCGACGGCACACGCAGCGCCCGCGCCAGCTACGAGTCCTGGCAGGATGAGGCCCCCGTGTACGCAGGCCGCACGCCGAAACTCGACCTGCTCGACGTGGTTCGCCAGCTGCAGGCGGCGCTGCCGGCCGACACCATCGTCACCAACGGCGCCGGCAACTTCGCCACCTGGGCGCACCGCTACTGGCGCTACGGCAGCTTGCGCACCCAGCTGGCGCCGACCGCCGGCAGCATGGGCTATGGCGTGCCGGCGGGCATTGCTGCCAAGCTCGTCGAACCCGGGCGAACCGTCGTCACCTTCGCCGGCGACGGCGACGTCCTGATGACGGCACAGGAACTCGCGACCGCGGTCATGTATCCGGCCGCAGTGCTGATCCTGGTCTTCAACAACGGCATGTACGGAACGATCCGCATGCACCAGGAGCGGCATCATCCGCGCCGGGTCATCGGCACCGAACTCGTGAATCCGAGGTTCGACCTGCTCGCGAGCTCCTACGGCGCCCACGGTGCCGTGGTCGAGCGGACCGAGGAATTCGGCCCGGCGCTTGCGGCGGCGATCGATTTCATCGGCCGGAAGAATCGGCCGGCGGTGATCGAACTTCGCATCGACCCCGACGAAATCTCGCCCGGTGCGACGATCGATTCGATTCGCAGTCGCGCCCAGGCACGGTGAAGGCCTTGTTGCTAGCCGGCGTTGCGCAAATGCAACCAGACCCCCAATTCCCGCGATGTGGAATTTGGCAATTTCGGGAAGGCCTTGATCTGCGCAATGCAGTCAGTGATTACTCTCGCGAAAAATTAGTCCAACGCAGCGTTCGGCTGGAGACTCGGACTCATGCGACGGGTGGTGGTCATCGGTCAGTCGGGCCGCTTCGGGCAGGCTTGGTGTCGCTTTGCCGCAACCCGTCTCGCCCGGCGTCTTGGACTGCCCTGTATCGCGGCGACGGACACATGGGCC
>CAYLZU010000050.1:0-8783 GCA_964388005.1 uncultured Burkholderiaceae bacterium | reverse complement strand
CCGCACCTCGGCCGGCTGCTGACCGACTCCGCCCTGGCGCATCTGCAGGTCTTCCACCTGCGCACGCCCGACGAAACCGAGTTCTGGCTGCGCCTGCAGGAGCAGCGGCTGACCGCGTTTGAGCAGCCGCTGGCGAAGGCCGCATAACCGGCCGGACGCAGCGGCGCGCCGCCCCTTTCCCAGAGCCTCTGCTTCAGCGGCCGCCGAAGAATGCGAGAATTTCCTCGGCCAGCAGTCGCGGCGACTCCTCGGCGATGTAGTGGCCTCCGGGGGTCGAGCGCCCGCTGACCGGCCCGGCCGACCTCGCCTGCCAGTCAGCGATCGGCGCAAACAGCCGGTGCACCACGCCGCGCTCGCCCCAGAGGACGCGCAGCGGGCAGGCGATGCGGGACTCGTCATCGGCGCGATCGTGTTCAAGGTCGATCGAAGCCGCGGCGCGGTAGTCCTCGCACATCGCATGGATCGTCGCCGGATCGCGAATGCAGCGCTCGTACTCCGCCAGCGCGCGGGGATCGAAGATGTCGAGCCCGTGGCTGCCCCAGCCGCCGAGCTTCGCGCGCAGGTAGAACACCGGGTCGGCGCCGATCAGCTTCTCCGGCAGCGGCGCGGGCTGGATCAGGAAGAACCAGTGGTAGTACGCGCGCGCGAAGTCCATGTCGGTGCGCTCGTACATCGTCTGCGTCGGCGAGATGTCGAGCAGCATCAGGCGGTCGACCGCCGCCGGATGATCGAGGGCCAAGCGGTGCGCGACGCGGCCGCCGCGGTCGTGCCCGCACACGGAGAAGCGATCGAAGCCCAGCGTGCGCATCAGCGCCACGACATCGGCCGCCATCGCGCGCTTGCTGTAGGCGGCATGCACGACATCCGAAGCGGGCTTGTCCGAGTCGCCGTAACCGCGCAGGTCGGGCGCGACGATCGCGAACCGGCCGCCGATCAGCAGCGCCAGGCGGTGCCACATCGCATGCGTCTGCGGAAAGCCGTGCAACAGCAGCAGCGGCGGCCTGCCCGAGGCAGCGGCGAGGTTGTGCCGCACGTTCAGCGCCAGATCGCCGACGCGAACGCGCTGCAGCGAAAATCCGGGAAACCAGTCAGACATCCCTGTTCTCCGCCAGCATCTCCAGCAGCCCGTCGAGAGCGGCGATGATCGACTGCGTGCGCACCGCCGCGCGGTCGCCGGCGAACCGGCGCGACTCCGAGCGCAGACGCAGGTCGGCGCCACGGCGCAACGCCCAGCAGAAGCAGACCAGGCCGACCGGCTTGCCGGCGCTGCCGCCGCCGGGCCCGGCGATGCCGGTGATCGCCACCGCCAGCTGGGCCTCGCTCGCGGCCAGCGCCCCGCGCGCCATCGCCCGCGCCACCGGCTCGCTGACCGCGCCGTGCAGGCGCAGGTCGGCGGCATCGACGCCGAGCACCTGCTGCTTGGAGGCGTTGGAATAGGTGACGAAGCCGCGGTCGAACCACTGGCTCGAGCCGGCGATCTGGGTCACCGCGTAGGCGACGCCGCCGGCGGTGCACGATTCGGCGGTGGCCAGCCACAGCCGCCGCGACAGCAGGGCGCGGCCGAGGCGGGCCGCCAGGACCTCGATCGTCCTCGTCGCGTCCATCATGGCCCGCCGAACAGACGCACGCCGATCGCCAACGCCAGCAGCGTATAGAACGCCGCGACGAGGTCGTCGACCATCACTCCGACACCGTTTTTGAGGCGGGCATCGAGGGCGCCGATCGGCGGCGGCTTGACGATGTCGAAAAAGCGGAACAGGGCGAACGCCGCGATCAGCAGCCCCCCTCCATGCGCCGAGTTTCCCGGCAGCAGGAGCAGCACGATCCAGAAGGCGACGATCTCGTCGATCACGATGTGCGACGAATCGGGCTCGCCGAGTCTCCTGCCCGCGATGTCGGCCGCCAGCGCGCCGACGACCAGCATCAGCGCCACCAGCAGCCACCACGCTGCCGTGTCGAGGGACTGATCGAGGCGCCGGTACAGCAGCCAGGCGAGCAGTGTTCCCCAGGTGCCGGGGGCGACGCGCGGCAGCCCGCTGCCGCAGCCGAGCGCGATCAGATGCCATGGCGAGGCAAACAGGAAGCGCAGCGTCGGCCGGCGCGGCGCGCCTTTCGTCGTCGCTTCGGCGGCGGGAGCATTCATGCGGCCACCTCACCGGCGACCACGCTCGGCAACGATGACGGGCAGGTCGTCCGCAACTCGACCGTCGTCCTCACGCCGGCGGGACCCGGTGTCATGCGTTGCCCGAGCCGCTCCATTCCCGCCGCGGTCTGCCTTCGAGCGGATGTGTCGGCGGCGATGAGTACTGGCTGCCGCGTGTCATCGTTCATCGGCTTCGGCGAAGTGATCGAAGCCGCGCCAGTCTCCCGGCAGCGCCATGCCGCCGGCATCGACGACCCGCAGGCCGTTGACGGCGTCGACGATGCGGCCGATCCGCTCCACTGCGACCCCGACGGCGCGTCCCGCCGCCTCGACCGCGGGCCATCGTGCGGACGGCGCGGTGAACAGCAGTTCGTAGTCGTCGCCGCCGCCCAGGGTGAACTGCCGCTGCCGCTCGAGCGGCAGGCTGCGCAAGGCGCCGCTGCGCGGCAGGCGGTCGGCCTCGACCACCGCGCCGACCCGCGACTGCTTCAGGATATGCCCAAGGTCGCCAAGCAAGCCGTCGGAGACGTCGATCGCAGCGGTGGCGATGCCGCGCAGAGCCAGGCCGAGCGCGACACGCGCCTCGGGGCGGTCCATCCGCCTCGCGAACGCCGCCAGCATCGTCCCGTCGACGGCGTCGATTTCACCGCGGCGGCAGGCCAGCGCCGCCCGCGCATCGCCGAGTGTGCCGGACACCCACAGGTCGTCACCGACTTGCGCCCCGCCGCGCGTGCGCACCGCGTCGGGCGGCACTTCGCCGAGCGCGGTGATGCAGATCGTCAGTGGCCCGTCGACCGGCGGATCGCCCAGGCGCGGCACCCGTGTCGTGTCACCACCAGCGAGCACGCAGCCGTGACGGTCGGCGAGCGTGAACATGCCGCGGCAGAAGGCGTCGAGCCAGGCGGCGTCGGCCCGCGGCAGTCCCAGGGCCAGCTGGAAAGTCCGCGGCGCGGCGCCGGCGGCGGCCAGATCGGAGAGGTTGACCGCCAGCGCCTTGTGGCCGAGCGCCTCGGGCTCCGCGCCCGGAAGGAAGTGACGCCCTTCGAGCAGCAGGTCGGTGGTGATCGCGAGCCAGCGGTCGCCGCAGTCGAGCAAGGCGCAGTCGTCGCCGATGCCGCGGCGGACGAAGGCGTCGGCCGGCAAGGTCCGCGCGAAGAAGCGCTCGATCAGTTCGAATTCATTCATCGGCTGGCGACTGACCTGCGCGACGGTCGCTCCGTGCCGACCGGGGGGTGGCGCCAGGGCCCGGCCAATCCGTCAGCGCGGCTGCGTTTCCTGCGGCCGCAGCGCGGCGGCGACCCTGTCGAGCACGCCGTTGACGTAGCGGAAGCCCTCGGTGCCGCCGAAACTCTTCGCCAGTTCGACCGCCTCGTTGATCACCACCCGGTAGGGGATCTCGGGTCGCTGCATCAGTTCGTAGGTGCCGATCAGCAGGATCGCGTGCTCCACCGGCGACAGCAGTTCCGGCCTGCGATCGATGAAGCCCGAGAACCCGGCCCGAAGCGCCTCGGCGCCGTCGATCACCCCGTGCAACACCTCGTGCAGGTGGCGCTTGTCGGCCGACTCGAAGCCGTCGGACTCCATCAGGTGCGCCTCGATCGCCGCCACGTCCTGGCCGCCGACGAGCCACTCGTAGATGCCCTGGACCGCCAGCTCGCGGGCGCGGCGCCGGGCGTTGCGCCCGCCGTGGCGCGGCCGCGGCTCGCCCGCCGGCAGTGGCTGCGCCCCGCTACTGCTCGCTGGCGTCGACATCGCTGTCATCGGCAAGCGACCAGATCAGATTGCCCATCTCCACCGCCACCCGGGCCGCGTCGCGACCCTTGTCGGCGACGCGGGCGCGCGCCTGCTCTTCGTCGTCGGTGGTCAGCACGCCGTTGACCACCGGCACGCCGGCGTCGAGTGCGACCCGCGTCAGTCCGGAGGCCGACTCGTTGGCGACGACCTCGAAGTGATAGGTATCGCCGCGGATCACGCAGCCGAGCGCGATCAGGGCATCGAAATCGCCGGCGTCGGCCATGCGCGCCAGCGTCAGCGGGATCTCGAGGGCGCCGGGAACGGTGACCCGCGTGATGTCGTCCTCGTCGACGCCGAGCGCCAGCAGTTCGCCGATGCAGGCATCGGCAAGCGCCTGCCCCGCCCACTCGTTGAAGCGCGACTGCACGATGCCGATGCGCAGGCCGGTACCGTCGAGATCGGGGGGAACGTCGTCAATCGCCATGGCGCCTCCAGGCAGCCAGTGTACGCGCCGGCGCCGCGCCCAAGGCGCGCCGTCCGGGCGCGGCGCCGGCCGATGTCAGGCTTCGAGAAAGCCGGTGGTGTGCAGTCCGAAACCGGCCATCGACGGCATCTTGCGCGGCCGCGCCAGCAGCCTCATCCGGCCGACCTTCAGATCGCGCAGGATCTGCGCGCCGACCCCGTAGGTGCGCAGATCCATGCGGGCGCTGCGCGCCCCGCCCTCGGCTCCGGAATCGGCCTGGAGCAGCGACTCGAACCGGGCCAGCAGGCCGTCGGAACTCTCGCCGCAGTTCAGCAGCACGACGACGCCGCAGCCGGCCTCGGCGATCCTGGCCAGCGCCCGCGGCAGCGGCCAGGAGTGGGTGGCGAGATCGGCATCGAGGGCATCGAGAACCGACAGCGGCTCGTGCACGCGGACCAGCACTTCGCGCTCCGGATCGATCGCCCCGCGCACCAGCGCCAGGTGGGCGCTGCCGCTCGGCCGGTCGCGATAGGCGACCAGTTCGAACGCTCCGGCGGTGGTGTTGATCCTGCGGCTGCCGATGCGCTCGATCATCGACTCGTTGGCGGCCCGGTAGTGGATCAGGTCGGCGATGGCGCCGATCTTCAGCCCGTGCTGCTGCGCGAACGGAACGAGGTCGGGCAGCCGCGCCATGCTGCCGTCGTCGTTCATGATCTCGCACAGCACCGCCGACGGATTCAGTCCCGCCAGGCGGGCCAGGTCGCAGCAGGCCTCGGTATGTCCGGCGCGCATCAGCACGCCGCCGGGCTGCGCCACCAGCGGAAAGACATGACCGGGCTGGACGATGTGTTCGGGCCTGGCATCGGGCCGCGTCGCCACCCGGATGGTCAGCGCCCGGTCGGCGGCCGATATTCCGGTGGACACGCCTTCGGCGGCCTCGATCGCCACCGTGAAGTTGGTGCCGTGCACGCTGCGGTTCTGTGCCGCCATCGGCGCCAGCCGCAGTCGCTGCGCGTGCTCGGCGGTGATCGGCATGCAGATCAGGCCGCGCCCATGCTTGGCGAGGAAGTTGATCTTCTCCGCGGTCACGAAGTCGGCGGCGAAGATGAGGTCGCCCTCGTTCTCGCGGTCCTCGTCGTCGACCAGCACGACGATGTTGCCGCTGCGGATCTCGTCGATGATCTCCTCGATCGGCGCGATCGGCGACGGCGCGGCGGACGGCACGGCGGCAAGCATGGCGGGCCTCGGCAGGCGGAAACTGCGGCGATTCTACGAGCCGGGCTCGCCGCCGGAGCGGCTGGAGGCGTCAGCGCTGGGCGAAGGAGATGTCGCCGAAGATCGATGCCGCCGCTTTCGGCAGCGCACGCCAGTACTGCCGCGGCCCGTTCACGGTGCCGCCGAGCTCGGCGGCGGCATGCCACGGCCAGCGCGGGTCGTAGAGCATCGCCCGGGCCAGCGCCACCATGTCGGCGGCGCCGGAGGCGACGATCTCCTCGGCCTGCCGCGGTTCGGTGATCAGCCCCACCGCGATCGTCGTCATGCCGGTGGCGGCGCGGATCATCCGCGCGAACGGCACCTGGTAACCCGGTCCGGGCGCGATCTTCTGCCGCGGCGAGATGCCGCCGCTGGAAACGTCGATCCAGTCACAGCCGCGCGACTGCAACCGCCGCGCCAGTTCGATCGCCTGCTCCGGCGTCCAGCTGGCCCCGTCGTCGAGCCAGTCGGTCGCCGAGACCCGGACCCCCAGCGGCCGGTCGGCGGGAAAGGCCTCGCGCACGGCGTCGAAGACCTCGAGCGGGAAGCGCATGCGGCCTTCGAGATCGCCGCCGTACTCGTCGCGGCGCCGGTTGGCCACCGGCGACAGGAACTGGTGCAGCAGGTAGCCGTGCGCCATGTGCAGTTCGATGGCGTCGAAGTCGAGCCGCGCCGCGCGGCGCGCCGCCGCCGCGAACGCCAGACGCAGCCGCAGCAGGTCGTCGTGCGTCAGTTCGCGCGGCGGCGGCTCGTCGACGCCATGCGGCACCGCCGACGGCGCTTCCGGCAGCCAGCCGCCGTCCTGCGGCAGCAGCAGCCTGCCGCCGTCCCACGGCGCCCGGCTCGATCCCTTGCGTCCGGCGTGCGCCAGTTGCAGGGCGAGCTTGATCGGCGAAGTGGTACGGATCAGGCGGACGATCGGCGCCAGCGCCGCTTCGCAGCTGTCGTCCCACAGGCCGAGGCAGCCGGGCGTGATCCGCGCTTCGCGTGTGACCGCGGTGGCTTCGAGGCACAGCAGCGCGGCACCTGAGCCGGCCAGCGACAGCAGGTGCGCGTAGTGCCACGCGGTGGCGCAGCCTTCGACCGCCGAGTACTGGCACATCGGCGACACCATGATGCGGTTGGCGAGCGGCAGCGCCCGCAGCGACAGGGGTTCGAACAGGGCAGGCATCGGCGATTCCTGTCAGCGGTGAGCGAGCAGCACGGTGAGGTTCCACAGGTTGTGGGCGACGATCGGCATGACGACGCTGCCGGTCGCAAGCCGCAGCCAAAGGTACAGCAGCGCCCCTGGCAGCACCGAAACCACCATGCCGAGCGTGAATCCGTGCAGTACCACGAAGGCCGCCGTCAGCAGCACCGCGCCGGCGCTGACCGCCACGTCGGCGAACCGACGCGCCGAAGGCAGCGCGCGCTCGGCGGCGGCCAGCAGCACGCCGCGAAAGGCGATCTCTTCGACCAGGCCGGGCATGACCGCGACGAACACCCAGGCCGACGCCGGGATCGGTTCGATCCGCCCGCCGGCGATCCTGTGCACGGCATAGCTCGCGAGCAGCGCCACGGCGACGACGGCGGTCACCGGGCCGGACTTTCGCGGCCAGGCGAACCCGAGGTCGCGCGCCGTCAGTCCGACGCGGTGCACCAGCATCCAGGCCAGCAGCAGCATGCCGGCCAGCGCCGCCAGGTGTCCGCTCCAGTTCCAGTCGACGCCAGCAGCGGCGGCGAGGAAGGATCGCGGCAGCTCGCGCAGCAGGAAGTACAGCACCGCGCCGGCGATGGCCAGCACCGCCCAGCCGCGCCGCTGGCGATCGCGCCAGGCCGCCGCGAGCAGGATCGCGGCGATGGTCAGCGCCGCCGCCAGCGCCACCGGTCAGCCGCGCGGCGCCGCCGGCAGCATGCGCTCCAGGTAGCGCGCGATCAGGTCGACCTCGAGATTGACGCGGTCGCCGGGCGCAAGCAGCCGCAGCGTCGTCACCTCGATCGTGTGCGGGATCAGGTTGATCCACAGGCGGCAGCAGGCCGCGGCGGTGCCTTCGGCGACATCCTCGACCCGGTTGATCGTCAGCGAAACGCCCTGTACCGCCACCGAACCCTTGTAGGCGAAGTAGCGGCCGAGCTCGGCCGGCGCATCGACGATCAACAGCCAGCTCTCGCCGAGCTGCTGCATGGTGTTGACGATGCCGGTGCCATCGACGTGGCCGCTGACGAGGTGGCCGTCGAGGCGGTCGCCGAAGCGCATCGCCTTCTCCAGGTTGACCTCGCCCATCGCATCGAGCCCGGCCGTCTTCGACAGCGACTCGGCGGAGACGTCGATGGAGAAGCTGCGATCGGTCTTCGCGGTCACCGTCATGCAGGCGCCATTCACCGCGATCGAATCGCCGATGCGGACCTCATCCAGTCCCAGTTCCGGCGCCTCGATCGCCAGCCGCCGGCCGAAGCCGAGCGGTTCGACGGCGGCGATGCGTCCGGTGCACTGCACGATTCCGGTGAACATCAGCCCGACCCCCAGCGCGCCAGGACGCGGATGTCCGGCCCGACCTGCGTCACTTCGCGGAACTGCAGCCGCTGCGCCTGCGCCAGGTCGGAAAGCGCCGGCAGGTTGACCATGCCGGTGGCTTCGCCGAGCAGCATCGGCGCCATGTAGACCAGCAGTTCGTCGACGCACCCTTCGCGCACCAGCGAACCGTTGAGCTTGAAGCCGGCCTCGGCGTGCACTTCGTTGACGCCGCGGCGGGCCAGTTCCTTCAGCAGCGCCGGCAGATCGACCTTGCCCTCGCCGTTTCCCAGCACGATCACCTCGGCGCCGGCGTCGCGCAGCCGCGCCGCGCGGGTCGGATCGTCGATGGCGCAGGCGACCAGCGTCGCGTTGCCGTCGAAGAACTTCGCCTGCGGATCGACATCGAGCCGGCTGTCGACCAGCACCTTCAGCGGCTGCCGCGTCGTCGCCACCAGCCGTACGTTCATCTGCGGGTTGTCGGCGACGACGGTGCCGATCCCGGTAAGGACGGCGCAGGCGCGCGCCCGCCAGGCGTGGCTGTCGGCGCGCGCGATCTCCGACGTGATCCACTGCGAGGCGCCGTTGACGAGCGCGGTGCGGCCGTCGAGGCTGGCGGCGATCTTCATCCGCAGCCACGGCCGGCCGCGGTTCATGCGCGAGAAGAAGCCGACGTTCATCTCGGCCGCCTCGGCGGC
>CAYLZU010000049.1:4843-15151 GCA_964388005.1 uncultured Burkholderiaceae bacterium | reverse complement strand
CGCCGCGAACACCGCGCCGTCATGTTCCGTCCGGCAGCCGCAGCCGCTCGACCGGCTCGCCGCCGACCAGGTGGCGATCGATGATCTCGTCGATGTCGTGCTCGTCGACGTACGTGTACCAGATCGCCTCCGGGTAGACGACGATGCAGGGACCCTCGTCGCAGCGGTCGAGGCAACCGGCCTTGTTGACCCGCACCTGGCCCTTGCCGGCGAGGCCGAGCTTCTTGATCCGGGCCTTGGCGTGGGCCTGCATCCGCTCGGCATCGTGCGAGGCGCAGCAGGCGCGGCCGTCGTCGCGCTGGTTGAGGCAGAAGAACACGTGCCGCTCGTAGTAGCTCATCGGGAGACCCTGGCGCGGCCTTCGAGGGACCCGAAGCGGTCCGAACGGCTCTTCGGCGCATGCGCTGCGCATTCTACGAAGCGGCCCGCGGCCGGGAGGTCGAATGTCCCCGCCCGGCGTCGGACTGACGCTTCGCCGGCCACAGTCCCCACAGCAGCGCCGCCAGCATCGCGTACGGCCAGGCGCGGGCCAGCCACTCGACGGCGGCGGCGACGTTGCGCAGGTGACCCGGCCGCCACTCCGACAGCCAGTGGGCGTGATACGGATTCGACGGCACCGCATTGACGGTGACCACCAGCACCAGCAGGGCCACGGTGGCGAGCAGCGCCGCGGCCCGGGCCGACGCCGTGGACGCGACCCCGACCATCGCCAGCAGCCCGATCGCCAGCCCCGCCACCGCGCCGGTAGTGAGCCAGCCGAACGCCCGCTCCGGGCCGAACTCGTGGCCGTAGGTGATGGCCTTCGCCGCCAGCGCGCAGACGACCAGCGCCACCAGCAGCCGCCTCCGCGGCGCCTGCTCGGTCAGGACGGCGGTCATCGCGGCGCCGGCGCCGAGCATGGCGCAGGCCGTCACCAGCACTTCGGCGGCGGCAAATCGGCCGGCGTCGAACACAGGCGCCATGCGCCCGAACAGGCCGAGCAGCGATACCACCAGTTGGCGGTCGAGCTGGCCGTTGCCGAACAGCATCGGGCCGGGGTGAAGCTGCGCCAGCGGCCACAGGGCGACCAGCGTCAGGACCGCCGCAACGTGCGGCCGCAGCCAGCGCCGCCGCAACTGCGCCAAGCGGAGGTCGTCGATCAGCGCCGGCGCCATCGCCGCGCCGGCCTGGGCCCCGATCGCGGCGCCGACGATGTTGGCCATCAGGTCGGCATTGGAGGCGATCCGTGCCGGCAGATAGCTTTGCGCGCCTTCGAGCAGCAGCGAGACGAGGGCGGCGATTGCCGTCGAGGCAACGACGGCCTTCGCAGCCCGCAGCCGCGGATGCAGCGCCAGTGCGAGCAGCAGGCCGAGCGGCAGGTAGGCAAGCACGTTCAGCGTCACGTCGAAGGCCGTGATGTATGCCGGCCATGGCGCGGTCAGAAAGGCAAACGGGCCGACGCCGAGCGAACGCCAGCCGGTCCACGGCGACAGGCTGCCGTAGACGAGCAGCAGGCAGTAGGCCAGCAGCGCCGCCAGCGGCAGCGGCGGCGCGTGCCGGTGCTCGGCCCGCCGCGGGGCCGGGGGCGATTGGGGGATCACGCCGACAACGATAGAGCCTGTGGGGCTGTCCGGTGCGCCGATCGCCGCCGTCGGCCTGCCGTGCAGTCCCGGCGCCTGACGCTCCGATGGTAAATTTTCGCGCCGCCACCGCGGTCTCGACGGCCGCAGATCAGCGGGCGCCGCGCGGTGGCGCCACGAGCCATCTCACTTGCCGTCACCACCCGATCCGACGCCGGCCACCCGCCGCGGCGGCGAACTCGTCCCGCTCGATGCCGCGCGCCTTGCCGCCGCCGCGTCGCGGTTCGACTGCGAGACCGTGCTCGAAACCGGCTCGACCAACACCGACCTGCTGCAACGCGTGCGCCAGTCGCCGCCGGTCCGGCCGCTGCTGCGGGCGGCCGCGCATCAGGGCGCCGGCCGCGGCCGCCACGGCCGGCGCTGGTTCACCGACCCGGGCTCGGGGCTGCTGTTCTCGCTGGCGGTGCCGATGACCGCCGGCGACGACCGTATCGCCGCCGCCACCCTGGCCTGCGGCGTCGGCGTTGCCGAAGCGCTGCGGGCCGCCGGCGCGCCGGCGGCGCTGAAGTGGCCGAACGACGTCATGCTCGACGGTCGCAAGCTCGGCGGCGTGCTGTGCGAACTGGCGACGGATGCCGCCGGCGGGCGAACCGTCGTCGTCGGCGTCGGCATCAACCTGCATGTCGGCGCGGCGATGCGCGATTCGATCGGCCGGCCGGTGGCCGCCCTCGACGAGACGCCGGCGATCGCGGCGCCCCGCGAGGCGCTGATCGCCGCGATGGCCAACGCCGTGCTCGAGGCGCTGCTGCTGTACGACCAGCAGGGCTTCGTGCCGTTGCAGCCGCGCTTCATGGCGCTGTTCGCGCAGCGCGATGCGACCGTCGACCTGGTTGAACTAGGCGTTCGGGTGGCCCGCGGGCGGGCGCTTGGCGTTGACGGCCGGGGGCGGCTGCTGCTCGAGACGCCGCAGGGGCCGCGCGCCTTCAGCAGCGGCGAACTGTCGCCCGGTGGCGCCGGATGAGCGGCCCGGTGCACTGGCTGCTGATCGACGCCGGCAACTCGGCGCTGAAGTGGGTACTGATGACCCTCGACGGCCGCGTCGGCCCGGCGCACGGCTCGCTGCGCA
This sequence comes from uncultured Burkholderiaceae bacterium, assembly GCA_964388005.1. Classification (GTDB taxonomy): domain Bacteria; phylum Pseudomonadota; class Gammaproteobacteria; order Burkholderiales; family Burkholderiaceae_F; genus JADJWR01. Next base: position 12,466 of record CAYLZU010000049.1, on the reverse strand, counting down.
ACGGCCAGCCAACCGACACCGAGGTCGCGCTCACCGCCGACTGGCGCGAGCGCATCGGCGTGCCGGTGCAGGCCGTCTACGGCTGCGCCGTCACCGCTCCGGTACTGATGCACGCGGTCGAGCGGGCGGCACGGCAGGCGTTCTCGTTGCCGGTGCACTGGTTCGAGACGCAGCAGGTCTTCGAGCACGAAGGCATCGTGCTGCGCAACGGCTACCGCGATGCCGGCCAGCTCGGCGTCGACCGCTGGCATGCGCTGATCGCCGCGCGCGCGGCCTTCCCGGAGCGCGCGCTGGTGGTGGTCGCGGCCGGGACCGCGACCACCGTCGACGGCGTCACCGCGCGCGGCGACTTCATCGGCGGCGCGATCGCGCCCGGCGTGCGGCTGATGCTCGAATCGCTGGCGCGCGGCACCGCCAACCTGCCGTTCGCCAGCGGCCGCATGACCGGCTTCCCGCTGACCACCGACGATGCCATCGTCTCCGGCGTGCTCGGCTGTCAGCTCGGGTTGATCGAACGCTTCGTGCGCCTGTTTCGCGGCGAACACGGCGACCCCCTGGTGGTGCTCAGCGGCGGGCACGCGGCGCAACTGGCGCCCTTCGTCGGCCCGGGCACGGCGCTGCCGGTGGTGGCGCGCGAGGAGAACCTCGTGCTGCGCGGCGTGTTCCTGCGCGCCCGCGCGCTGGCCGCCGGCGCAGCGGAAAACGAAGGCGTTACCTCATGAGGCTCGCCTTCCTGCTGCTGGTGCTGGTCAATCTGGTGCTGTTCCTCTGGTGGCAGGGCGCATTCGGCGGCGGCGCCCAGGCTGGCCGCGAACCGCAGCGGCTGGCGCAGCAGATCGCGCCGGAATCGATCCGGCTGCTGACCCCGGGCGAACTGGCGGCGCTGCACGGCGCTCCGCAGCCTGCCGCCGCCGCGGCGGCATGCGTCGAGTTCGGCGACTTCGACGAGGCCAGCCTGCCGCGGGTCCAGGCGCGGCTGGCCGAATTGGCCCTGGGCGAGCGGCTGCGGGCGCGGCGCATCGATTCTCCGGCCTGGTTCATCGTCTACCTGCCTGCCGCCGCCACGCGCGCCGAAGCCGAACGCGCGGCGCTGGATCTGCGCAACCGCGGCATCAGCGACCTGGTGGTGATGGGTCCGAACACGTCGACGCCGAACGCGATCCTGCTCGGCTCCTTTCGCGACCGGGAGCTCGCCCAGCGACACCAGGCCGACCTGACGCGGCGCGGCGTCGGCGGTGTGCAGGTCGCCGCCCGCGCCGCCGGCGCCGAGATGACGCGCTTCGAAATCAGCGATGTCGATGCGGCGCTGTCGCGACAGCTGGCGGAGATCCGGAAGGAGTTCCCGCAGAGCCGGCTCGGCGCCTGCGGAAACTGAGGTCCGGGCGAACGCCGGGGAGCAGGTCGAGCCGCGGATGTTCAACATCGTGCTCGTCGAGCCGGAGATCCCGCCCAACACCGGCAACGTGATCCGCCTGGCCGCCAACACCGGGGCGCGACTGCACCTGGTCGGTCCGCTCGGCTTCGACCTGTCGGACAAACAGCTGCGCCGCGCCGGCCTCGACTATCACGAGACCGCGGTCCTGCGCCTGCACGAAGGCTTCGAGGCGCTGCTGGCCGCCGAGCGCCCGCAGCCGGCGCGGATGTTCGCGCTGACGACGAGGGCCGGGCGGCCATTCGCCGAGGTCCGCTTCGCGCCGGGCGACTGGTTCGTGTTCGGCGCCGAGACGCGTGGGCTGCCGGAAGCGCTCCTGGACCGCTTCGCGCCGGAACAGCGGCTGCGGCTGCCGATGCGTCCGGGAAACCGCAGCCTCAACCTGAGCAACGCGGTGGCGGTGGTGGTGTTCGAGGCCTGGCGCCAGCACGGTTACGCCGGCGGCCGATAGCGGCCGCCCGCGCCTGCCGCAAGAAGGCGTTTCCCGGTCAGCTGCGGTCGAGGCCGGCGGCCGGGCCGGTGTCGCGGGCGCGCTGCGCCGCCTCGTCCTGCAGCCGGTCGAGCAGTGCCTCGATGCCGGAGTCGACGCTCAGCAGTCGGCGGTGCCGTGGCCGGATGAACTGTTGCCGCTGCGCGTGGGCGAGGAAGGCGAGCAGGTGGTCGAAGTAGCCATCCACGTTGACCAGCCCGACCGGCTTGGCGTGCAGCCGCAGCTGGCGCCAGGTCACCATCTCGAACATCTCCTCGAGGGTGCCGTAGCCGCCGGGCAGGACGATGAAGGCATCGGCGCGAGTCGCCATGACGCGCTTGCGCGTGTGCATCGAGTCGACGACCAGCAGTTCCGTCAGGCGCTGGTGCGCCACCTCCGGCCGCATCAGGTGCTCGGGAATGACGCCGACAACCTGGCCGCCCGCGGCCAGCGCGCTGTCGGCGAGCGCGCCCATCATGCCGACGTGGCCGCCACCGTAGATGACGGCCACCTGGCGTCGCGCCAGCGCCGCGCCAAGCTCGCGCGCGGCCTGGAGATAGGCCGGCGCCGCCCCGGACAGCGAGCCGCAGAAGACGCAGGCGGCGCGCAGCGGCGTCACGGGACGGCTTCCCGCTTCGGATCACGCGCCAGAAGCAGTTCCAGCGCCTGCCGCGGCGAGGTCGACCCGGCGAGCATCGAACACACCGCCCCGGTCAGCGGCATCTGCACGCCGAGCGCCGCCGCCCGGCTGGCCACCGCCGGCGCCGACCACACGCCTTCGGCGACGTGGCCGACGCGATCGAGCGCCTCGGCTAGCGGCAGCCCGCGGCCGAGCATCAGCCCGATCTGGCGGTTGCGCGACAACTCTCCGGTGCAGGTCAGGATCAGGTCGCCGACGCCGGCCAGGCCCATGAAGGTGGCGGCCTGCGCCCCCAATGCCGTGCCGAAGCGACTGATCTCGGCAAGCGCCCGCGTGATCAGCGCCGCGCGCGCGTTGTTGCCGAGCGCCAGCGCATCGCAGATGCCGGTGGCGATCGCCATCACGTTCTTCACCGCGCCGCCGACCTCGACCCCGATCATGTCGTCGGTCGAATAGATGCGCAGGGTCGGATCGTGCAGCGCCATGGTGACGAGGCGGCAGAAGTCGTCACCGCCGGCGACCACCAGCGCCGTCGGCAGCCGTCGCGCCACCTCCTGCGCGAAACTCGGCCCGGACAGGGGCCCGGCGGGATGGTCTCCGAGTTCGTCGCCGACGATCTCGTGCGCCAGCGCGGCGCTGCCGCGCTCCAGACCCTTGCACAGCCAGACGATCGGCGGCAGCGGCGCGTGGCCGTGCAGTCGCCGCAACAGGTCGCGCAGCGCCGCGGTGGGGGAGGCGATCAGCAGCAATCCCTGGCGCGCGTGGTCGACGGCTGCCGGCAGGTCGGCGGTGCAGCGCAGGCCGCCGGGCAGTTCCACTTCCGGCAGGTAGCGCGCATTGCGCCCCGTCGCCGCGATCGCCTGCGCCGTGGCGGCATCCCGCGCCCACAGCAGCACGTCGCGGCGGGCGACCAGCGAGGCCGCGAGCGCCGTGCCCCAGGCGCCGGCGCCGAGCACGCTGATATTCATCGAGGCGGCCGCGCGCGGCGCGGACAGCCGCGCCGCGGCGGTCAGTGCGTCGGCGAAGCCGCCGGCGCGGCTGCCTGCGCCTGCTGCTGCGCCAGGCGCTGCTGATACAGCGCCTCGAAGTTGATCTCGGCGAGATGGATCGGCGGCAGCCCGGTGCGGCTGATCAGGTCGGCGACGTTGGCGCGCAGATAGGGGTAGACGATGTTGGGGCAGACGATGCCGACGATCGGCTCGAACTGCTCCTTCGGGATGTTGCGCATCTCGAAGATGCCGGCCTGCTTGCCCTCGACGAGGAACAGCACCTTCTCGCCGACCTTGGCGGTGGCGGTGACGCGCACCACGATCTCGTAGATGTTCTCCAGCACGGCGCTGTTGCTGACCTCGAGCTGCACGTCGATGTTCGGCGATGCCTGTTCGAGGAAGATGCTCGGCGCGTGCGGCAGCTCGAGCGAGGCGTCCTTCAGGTAGCAGCGCTGCAGCTGGAAGACCGGTGTCGTGGTGGCCTGCGCGCCTGCGGCGGCCGGTTGGCCGCCGCCGTTGTTCTCTGCCATGTTGGTTCCTGGTGGTTGGGTTCAGGTGGACGCGGAGCCGGCGAGCAGCGGCGCGAGCCGGCCCTCGTGGTCGAGCTCCGCAAGGTCGTCGAAGCCGCCGACATGGGTCGCGCCGATGAAGATCTGCGGCACGGTGCGCCGGCCGGTGCGCTCGATCATCTCCGCGCGCCGCGCCGGGTCGAGGTCGACGCGGACGGTGTCGATTGTGGTGACGCCTCGCGCCTTCAGCAGCGCCTCGGCGCGGTGGCAATACGGGCAGTGCGCGGTGCGATACATCAGGACAGGGGCCGGCATGGCGGTGTTCCCGAAAAAGGGCGCCCCGTCAGGCCTTCACCGGCAGGCCGGCCTCGCGCCAGGCGGCCAGTCCGCCGGCGAGCACGTAGACCTCGGCCATTCCGGCGGCGCGCAGCTGCGCCGCCGCGCGGCCGGCGATGTTGCCGGAGTTGCACACCACGATCACCGGCCGGTCCTTCTTCAGGTCCTTGGCGGCACGGTTCGCCAGATCGCCGAGCGGGATGTTCCTGGCGTTGGGCAGCGAGCCCTTGGCGAACTCGGCCGCGTCGCGGATGTCGACCACCTGCGCGTGCTTGCCGTTGATGAGCTGCGTCGCCTGCAGCGTTGTCAGCGCCGGCCCGGAGGCGCGCGAGCGGATCAGCGGCCACAGCAGCATGCCGCCGCTCAGGAAGGCGACCGCGATCAGCAGCGCGTTGTCGATGAAGAACTGCACGGAAGCTCCGTCCTGGGCCGAAGAGGCGCGATTATAAAATGCCGTTGCCCTCCGACCACGGGATCCCTCATGTACAAGCTCGTTCTGCTCCGCCACGGCGAAAGCCAGTGGAACCTGGAGAACCGCTTCACCGGCTGGACCGATGTCGACCTGACCGAGGCCGGCATCCGCGAGGCGCGTGCCGCCGGCGAGCGGCTCAGGCGCGAAGGCTATGCGTTCGACATCGCCTACACGTCGGTGCTGAAGCGGGCCATCCGCACGCTGTGGCTGGCGCTCGACGCGCTCGACCAGATGTGGCTGCCGGTGGTGCACTCCTGGCGCCTGAACGAGCGCCACTACGGCAACCTTCAGGGGCTGAACAAGGCCGAGACGGCGACGAAATACGGCGAGCAGCAGGTGCTGATCTGGCGTCGCGCCTATGCCATCGCCCCCGATCCGCTGCCGCCGGGCGATCCGCGCTCGGCCGCCGGCGATCCGCGCTACCGCCACCTGAGGCCGGAGGAGATCCCGGCCACCGAATGCCTGAAGGACACGGTCGCCCGGGTGCTGCCGTTCTGGAACGACTCGATCGCGCCGGCGATCAGCCGCGGCCGCCGGGTGCTGGTGGCGGCGCACGGCAACTCGCTGCGGGCGCTGGTCAAGTATCTGGACAACATCTCCGACGACGACATCGTCGGGCTGAACATCCCGACCGCGCGGCCGCTGGTCTACGAGCTCGACTCGGGCCTGAAGCCGATCCGCAGCTACTACCTCGGCGACGCCGAGGAGATCGCCCGCGCGATGGCGGCGGTCGCGGCCCAGGGCAAGGCGAAGACCTGAAGCTCGCCGGGCCGCGCTGTCCGGCGGGGAAGCAGTCCGCCGGGCGGGCGGCGATGAACTTACGGCCCGCGACGCAGTCTTTGCACTGGCCGGCGCAACCGCCGGCATGGAGGTCATGGCCGTTGTATCTGGGCGGCAGCGACGGTTCGGCGGGCGGCGGGAACCCCGCGGCGGCCGGGGCCGTCCGGCGCGACCGGCCAGCCTATACTTGATCGGACTCGACGCCCGTCGCTGGGGCGGTCAGTTGCAGCGCCGCGAGGCGGCGCCCGGGCGGTCCGGAATCCGCCCAGTTCTCGGAGGTGTCATGAGCGGACATTTGCGGACCTTTGCGCTGATTGGCATCGGCGCCTTTGCCGGCGTCGCGGTCAGCCTGGGTATCTCGGCCTATGCGTTCCGCGACAGTCGCGGCCCGATCCCGCTCGAGGAGATCCGCCAGCTCACCGACGTCTTCGGCGCGATCAAGAATCACTATGTCGAGCCGGTCGAGGATCGCAAGCTGATCCAGGAAGCGATCTCGGGCATGCTCACCGGGCTCGATCCGCATTCGGCGTTCCTGAACGCCGATGCGTTCAAGGATCTGCAGACGAGCACCCAGGGCGAGTTCGGCGGCCTCGGCATCGAAGTCGCTCCCGAGGACGGCGCTGTGCGCGTGGTGGCGCCGATCGACGACACGCCGGCCTATCGCGCCGGCATCAAGGCGGGCGACCTGATCATCAAGATCGACGACACGCTCACCCGCGGCATGCCGTTGTCGGACGCGGTCAAGCTGATGCGCGGCAAGAAGGGCACCTCGGTGACGCTGACCGTGGGCCGCAAGGGCGAAGCGCAGCCGCTGGAGTTCAAGCTGGTGCGCGACGTCATCCGCACCCAGTCGGTCCGCAGCAAGGTGATCGAGCCCGGCTACGCCTTCATCCGCATCTCGCAGTTCCAGGAACGGACGGTCGAGGATCTGGCGAAGCACCTGAACGATGCCTTCAAGTCCGGGCCGGTGAAGGGAATCGTGCTCGACCTGCGCAACGATCCCGGCGGCCTGCTGCACTCGGCGATCGGCGTTTCGGCGGCGTTCCTGCCGAAGCGGGCCCTGGTCGTTTCCACCGACGGCCGGATGAGCGACGCCAAGCGCCGCTTCGTCGCCGCCCCCGAGGACTACCAGCGCGGCCGCGGCGAGGACCTGCTCGCCCGCCTGCCGCCGGAAGTGAAGACGGTGCCGCTGGTGGTGCTGGTCAACGGCGCCAGCGCCTCGGCCTCCGAAATCGTCGCCGGCGCCCTGCAGGATCATAAGCGCGCCACCCTGATGGGTTCGCAGACCTTTGGCAAGGGCTCGGTGCAGACGATCATCCCGCTGCGTGCCGACGGCGACCGTCCGGCGGCGATCAAGCTCACGACCGCCCGCTACTTCACGCCGAATGGCCGCTCGATCCAGGCCAAGGGCATCGAGCCCGATCTGTTCGTCGACGACACCGCGCAGGGCAGCTTCGGCGGCCTGCAGGTTCGCGAAGCCGACCTGGCGCGTCACCTGGAGGAAAAGAAGGCGGCGCCGGAGGCTCCGGCCGGGGCCTCGCGTGAGTCGACACCGGCCGAAACGCCGCCGGCCAGCCGCGCTGAGGCGCCGGCCGCGCGGCGGTACGAGTTCGGCTCGCCCGAGGACTTCCAGCTGCAGCAGGCGATGAATCACCTCAAGGGCCTGCCGGTCGAGACCGCGAAGAAGCCTGATTCCGTCACTGCCTCCGCCGGCGGCACGCGCTGACGCGGCCCGGCGACCCCGCCCGCCGCCACGCGGTTGGCGGCCAAGGCCGGCGCCGCCGGCTCCGCTCTCGGCGGGCGGCGGCAAGCAGACCATGAACGACGACGAACTGCTGCGCTACTCGCGCCACATCCTGCTTCAGGAAATCGGCATCGAGGGTCAGCAGCGGATCCGCGATTCCTCGGCGCTGGTCATCGGCGCCGGCGGGCTCGGCTCACCGGCGGCGCTGTATCTGGCGGCGGCCGGCATCGGTCGCCTGACCCTGGTCGACGG
>CAYLZU010000049.1:0-4743 GCA_964388005.1 uncultured Burkholderiaceae bacterium | reverse complement strand
TTCGACGGCCAGCTCGCGGTGTTCGACCTGCGCCGGCCCGGCTCGTCGTGCTACTCGTGCCTGTTCCCGGAGGGTGAGGCGCAGGACGAGCTGTGCGCGGTGATGGGCGTGTTCGCGCCGGTCACCGGCATCGTCGGCACGATGCAGGCCGCCGAGGCGCTGAAGCTCGTCGCCGGCGCCGGCGCGACGCTGAACGACCGGCTGCTGCTGCTCGACGCTTTGGCGATGGAGATCCGCACCGTGCGCTTCGCCCGCGACCCGCAGTGCGCCGTCTGCGGCGCCATGCGGACTTCTTCGATCCGCTCGTCGCCCCCGGTGCAGTGATGAGCAGCGCCGGCTTTTCCCTTCGGCGAGCAAGCGCGCGCGCGCTGCTGGCGCTGATCGTCGCCATCATGGCGCTGTCGATGGCCGGCGCCCTGTACTTCCAGTACGTGCTGCATCTCGAACCGTGCCCGCTGTGCGTCCTGCAACGGGTGGCGATCATCGCCGCCGGCCTGGCGGCGGCGCTGGGCCTCGCGGTCGGCGCCGCCCTCGGGCAGCTCGCGGCCGGGCTGCTGGCGCTGCTGTTTTCGCTCGCCGGCGCCGGCATCGCCGGCTGGCACAGCTGGCTGCTCGCCGCGCCGCACGAGGAGTCGTTGTCCTGCGGGCGCCCGTTCGAGTGGTTTCACGACGACTTCCCGCTCGCGGTCTGGCTGCCGAAGCTGTTCGCCGGCCAGGGCGACTGCGTGAGCCTGGACTGGACCTTCCTCGGGCTGGCGATTCCGCACCTGTCGCTGATCGCCTTCGTGCTGCTGATCGCGCTCGCCGCGCTCGCCACGCGCGCGGCGTGGCGGCGGCGCTGATCAGACCAGCAGCACCGGCAGCTGCGCCTCGATGCCGTCGGCGGGCAGCTTGCGGAAGCCGCTCTTGGCAAAGCGGTGCCAGCGGCCGATGACGTAGCACACGGCCAGTGCCGCGCGGGCCGCGGCGTCGAAGTCGGGCGGCAGTTCGTTGTCGCTGATCGCCAGCCGGAAGCTCTGCTTGAGCGACGACTCGACGCGTTCGTAGAGCTGGTTCATCCGTTCCTGCAGACGCTCGTTCTCGTTGACGAGGGCGTCGCCGATCAGCACCCGGGTCATGCCGCGGTTGGTCTGCGCGAACTCCAGCAGCATCAGCACCGTGCTGCGCGCCTGCTTCAGTCCCGAGGTCTCGCGCCCGGAGATGTCGTTGATCAGGCCGAAGATCGTCGTCTCGATGAACTCGATCAGCCCCTCGAACATCTGCGCCTTGCTCGCGAAGTGGCGGTACAGCGCCGCCTCCGACACCGCAAGACGCTCGGCCAGCGCCGCGGTGGTGACCTTCTCGCCCTTCGGGTCCTCGAGCATCGACGCCAGCGTCTGCAGGATCTGCAGCCGCCGGGCGCCGGGCTTGCGCCGGGTCGATTCACCCGGCGGCATGATGGGCTCCATCTTCACGCGTCCTCCGCGGTGCCGGTCGACCGTCGGCGCGGGAACGCCGCAAGACGGCTGTCGTGAGTTCTGCACTGTTCCATGCTCGAGGGCCTGAACGCCGGTCGGAATCGGGTTAGCCGATTCTCGCGTAAGCCGATCGGACGTGGGGAGTTACTTTCGTATTAGAACCAGCGGATACCGAGGCCGCGCCGCCGCAGCCGGCCGGTCGTGCGCGGACCGTCGATCGCCGATGCGCCGCCGTCAATCCGCTCCGAGCAGTCGCTCCGGTGAACACAGGCAGTGCGCCTGCAGCGCCAGCGGGTCGCGCACCGCCTGCCGCAGCCAGCGCAGCTCGGCGGCGATCGACAGCGCCGCTTCGGGCGCCACGGCAGCGCCGGGCGCGAACAGCGACAGCAGGGGCAGCGCGCCGTGGGCGGCTTCGCCGAACAGCATGCCGAGCAGCCGATCGACGCCCCTGGGTTCACGCTCGATGTAGGCGATGCGGAACGTCTCGCCGAGGCCGGCGCGCTTCGCCGCCGCCTGCAGCGACTCGTGATAGGTGGCGGTCCGGTCGATCAGCCGGTTCGCCTGCGCCTGCTGCCCGCTCCACACGCGGCCCTGCGCCAGTTCATTCATCTCGCCCGGCGTCATCCGCCGCGCGGCGGCGGCGCGATCGACGAACTCGTTGTAGACATGCGCGACGCCGGTCTGCAGCAGCTCTCGCGCCCTCGGCTCGAGCGGGCGGCGCGGATCGTAGGCGCCGGCGAGCCAGGTGGTGGTCGTTCCGTGCGTGTGCAGCGCCAGCTTCTGCCACGCCTTGTCGACCGAGGGCAGCAGCGCGAACACGCCGATCGAGCCGGTGATCGTCGACGGCGACGCCAGCACCTCGTCGGCGGCCATCGAGACCCAGTAGCCGCCCGAGGCCGCCACGTCGCCGAAGGACACCAGCACCGGCTTGCCCGCCCGGCGGGTGAGCTCCAGTTCGTGCCGGATCAGCTCGGAGCCGAACGGACTGCCGCCGGGAGAACGCACGCGCAGCAGTACCGCCTTGATCGAATCGTCCTCGCGGGCGCGGCGGATCAGCTGTGCCGTCGCGCGGCCGCCGGTGAGCCCAGGCGGCGGGTCGCCGTCGAGAATCTCGCCGGAGACGACGACCACGCCGACGGCGTCGCCGCGCCGTTGCGGCAGGGTGGCGAGATACTGCGGCAGGTTGATCTGGCGGAACGTCTTGTGCTTCTCGTCGCGCACGCCGCGCTCGATCATGGTGGCGCGCAGTTCGTCGCGCGTCTTCAGGCCGTCGACCAGCTTCTCGTCGAGTGCGAGCTTGGCCGAGTTGCCGCCGGCGGCGGCAAACCGCTGCGGCAGTTCGTCGATCATCCGGGCGATGCTGCCTGTGGGAAGCCTTCGCGCCGATTCAACCGCCGCCAGGTACTGCGACCAGAGGTCGCCGAGCAGCGCCGCCTCGTCGCGCCTGGCCTGCTCCGACGGTTCGTTTTCGGAGAACGGTTCGGCGGCGCTCTTGTAGTCGCCGACCTTGAACACGTTGACGGTGACGCCGATCGATTCCAGCGCGTCGCGGTAGTAGTCGCGGTAGCCGCCGAAGCCCTGGATCGTCACCCGCCCGAACGGGTGCAGCAGCACCTCGTCGCTGTGCGCCGCCAGGAAGTAGCGGCGCTGGTCGAGCGCCGAAGCCCAGGCAACGACCTGCTTGCCGCTGGCGCGAAAGCGCGTCAGCGCGGCGGCGATCTCCTGCAGCGTCGCCAGCCCCGCCCCGCCCATGTCGTCGAGCAGCAGCACGGCGCGGCTGATGTTCGGATCGGTGGCCGCGGCCTCGAGCGCCGCCAGCACCTCCGGCAGCAGGGTTTCGCGCTCGCGCTCGGCAAGCGCCTGCAGCAGCGTCAGCCTCGGGCCGGCCACGGAGCGGCTCTCGACGATGGGGCCGGTCAGGTCGAGCACGAGCGCGGTGTTCGGCGCCAGGGTCGGCCGGCCATCGCTGAACCAGACGACCGCCAGCGCGACGACGACCGCCAGGAACACCAGGTTCAGCACCAGGTTGCGGAGGAAGCCGAGCGTGCCCCACACAAAACCGAAGAACCGGCGAATCAGGCCGGGACGCGACGCCATCGGGGACTCCATGCACTTCGAAACGACGCGGAAGCTTACCCGTCGGCACGGGCGGATCGATCGTGCTCAGCGGCGCAGGCGCGCGCGGGCCGAGGGGAGCTCCAGAACCGAGCGCAGGCGCAGCCCGACATAGAGCGGCCGGAACCGCAGCCGCCGGCCGCGGCTGTGGCCGGTGACCAGCACGGTGCGAAAGCCGACTGCCCGCGCCGCGCGCAGGTTGGCGGGGCTGTCCTCGATCAGCACGGCGCGACCGGGGGGCACCCGTTCGCGCGCCAGCACGTGCCGCAGCATGCTGCGCGACGGCTTCGGCCGGAAGCTGCCATGCACGCGCATCGACTCGATCGCGTAGTGCGCGCCCAGGTGGCGGTGGATCGCCAGCGCGCGGGCCACCGCGCTGGCGTAGCGTGAGGGGGCGTTGGTCAGCAGCACCTTGCGGCCCGGCAGGCGCGCGAACAGGCGCGCCAGCCCGCGCTCGGCGCGCAGCAGCTCGACCACCTCGAAGTCGTGCGTCTCGCGCAGGAAGTGGTGCGGATCGACGCCGTGGTGCCGCACCAGACCGAGCATCGTCGCGCCGTAGCGCAGCCAGTAGTGGCGGCGGATGCGGTCGGCCTCGGCGCGGTCGACGCCGAGGTGGCGCTCGACATAGGCGGTCATCCGGCCGTCGATGGCGGCGAAGATCGCATGCGCGGCATCGTGCAGCGTGTTGTCGAGGTCGAAGAACCAGATCGGCGCGGCCTTCATTCGATGCCCCGCGCGGCGCGCCAGCCCTAGCGACGAGAACGCCGGCGGTGGCGTCAATGCGACCGGATCATCGTGCCGACGCCGGCGTCGGTGAGGATCTCCAGCAGCAGGCAGTGGTCGACGCGGCCGTCGATGATGTGCACCGCGTTCACCCCGCTCTTGGCCGCCTCCAGCGCCGAGGAGATCTTCGGCAGCATGCCGCCGGAAATGGTGCCGTCGGCGAACAGCTCGTCGATCTGCCGCGAGGTCAGCCCCGTCAGCAGGTTGCCGTCCCGGTCGAGCACGCCCGGCGTGTTGGTCAGCATCACCAGCTTCTCGGCCTTCAGGATCTCGGCGATCTTGCCGGCCACGACGTCGGCGTTGATGTTGTAGGTGGCGCCGTCGGCGCCGAAACCGATCGGCGAGATCACCGGGATGAAGGCGTCGTCCTGCAGCGCCTTGACCACCG
>CAYLZU010000048.1:14656-15460 GCA_964388005.1 uncultured Burkholderiaceae bacterium | reverse complement strand
TCGGCTTCAGCCTGCCGTGGTGGGACCGGCTGTTCGGCACTTATCGCGCGCAGCCTCAGGCCGGGCACACGGCGATGCGCATCGGCGTCACCGGCTTTCTGGGTGATGGGGAGCGGAAGCTCCCTCGGCTGCTGCTGCAGCCGTTCCGCGATCCGGATGCCGCTGGCGATGCCGAAGCGCCGGCCGGCACGTCCAGCCGCTCCGGCCGGACAAGGGAGCTTCCGTGACGCGAACGACCATTGAACCGGGAGGCAAGCAAGTGACTGTGATCCTCTTCATCCTGAACGCCGCGCCCTACGGCAGCGAGCACACCTACAACGGCCTGCGGCTGGCCGGCGCGCTGGCCAAGCGCGAAGGAAACAAGGTGCGCGTGTTCCTGATGGGCGACGCCGCCGCTGCCGCGCACCGCAACCAGAAGGTGCCGCAGGGCTACTACAACGTCGAGTTGATGATCGGCAATGTCGTGCGCCATGGCGGCGTGGTCGGCGTCTGCGGCACCTGCATGGACGCGCGCGGCATCGGCAGCGAGAGCCTCGCCGACGGCTGCAGGCGCGGCACGCTGGAGGAACTCGCCGACTGGACCGAGCTCGCCGACAAGGTGCTGGTGTTCTGAGCGATGGGCTGCACGGCGCTCGCGCTCGGCGCCGGACTGGGCTGGATCTCGGCCGCGCGGCCGCGGCGCAAGGCGCTGCCCGCAGTCTATGGCGGCGATCGCCGGCGGGCGCATCGCGGTGCTCACCGCCGCGCGCAGGGCGACGTCGCGCACGACATTGCGGGCGCGGCGCGCCGAAGCGCTTCGACGGC
>CAYLZU010000048.1:551-14646 GCA_964388005.1 uncultured Burkholderiaceae bacterium | reverse complement strand
GCGCCTGCTACATAGTAACCGGCGGCGGCCGGGCCGGCATGGGGCGAGGCGACCTTTTCGCCGAATCGCTGCCGGACGTAACGCTGCGGGCGCCGAGCCGGCGGTCGCATGGCGAGAAGGTGCTGTACGAACAGTACTGGCTGGCGTCGGGGCTCTGATGGGCAACGGCACGCGGCACAGCCCTGATTTCAGCGCCGGCGCCCGGTCCGCGGCCCACCTTGCGGCCGGCTTCGGGCGCTGCCGCCGGCCGACGCCGTGACGCCGGCCGCCCACCGCACCGTCCTGCTGCTGGCCGCATGCCAGGCGCTGACGCTGTAGGAGATCGTGCTGTCGATGACGCTTGCCGGCATCCTCGGCGCGGCGATGGCGCCGGACAAGGGCCTGGCCACGGCGCCGATCGCGGCGATGGTGTTCGGCACGGTCATCGCCTCGCTGCCGGCATCGTTCCTGATGCGGCGGATCGGCCGTCGCAACGGCTTCCTGACCGGCGCGGCGATCGGCCTTGTCGGCAGCGGCGTCGCCGCCGCCGCACTGCACGCGGGCAGCTTCGCCGGCTTCGTGGCCGGCCATCTGCTGCTCGGCGCCTGGCAGGGCTTCGGCAACTACCACCGCTTCGCCGCCGCGGAGGTCGCCGGCGCGCAACACGCGAGCCGGGCGATCTCGTGGGTGGTGGCCGGTGGCGTCGTGGCCGCGTTTGCCGGGCCGCAGATCGGCCTCTGGGGTCGCGACTGGATGTCGCCGCAGGCCTTCCTCGGCTCCTTCGTCGCCCAGGCGGCGCTGGCGCTGGCGGCGATGGCGCTGCTGCCGGCACTGCGGGTGCCGAAGCCGGCGGCGCAGGGCGGCGCCGGCGCCCGCCCGCTGCGCGAGATCGCCGCCCAGCCGGCGCTGATCGCCGCCGTGCTGGGCGCAGCGGTCGGCTACGCGGTGATGATCCTCGCCATGACCGCCACACCGCTAGCGATGCTCGGATGCGGCTTCGGTACCGCCGAGGTCAAGCCGGTGATCCAGTGGCATGTGTTCGGCATGTTCGCGCCGTCGTTCTTCACCGGCGCGCTGGTCGCCCGTCACGGCGCGCCGCGCATCATGCAGGCCGGCCTCGTGCTGCTGCTCGGCCACGTCGCGGTCGCGGCGTCGGGCAGCGAGTGGCTGCACTTCCTCGGCGCGCTGGTGCTGCTCGGCGTTGGCTGGAACTTCGCCTTCGTCGGCGGCACGGCGCTGCTGACGCAGACCTACCGGCCGGCGGAGCAGACCAAGGTGCAGGCGCTGAACGAAGCGCTCGTCTTCGGCCTGGTCGCGCTCGCCAGCCTCGGCGCCGGCTGGCTGTACGACCGCATCGGCTGGGCGGCGCTGAACTTCGCCACGGTGCCGATGCTGCCGGTCGCGCTCGGTGCCGCCGTGATGGTCGGCCGGCGGCCGCCTGCGGCGGCGCTGCCCGTGCCCTGAAATCGCCGCCGGGCCCTGATCGTCACGCGCGGCGCGCGCCACGCGGGCCGACGATCACACCAACCCGTGCATCGAGGTCGGCCATCGGCGCCGAGCAACGCTCGCCGTGACATGAGGCCGTGGGACGGCAACGCCTTCGCCGCCAAACCCCAATCCGCCCCGCGGCGGACCGAGTCAGAACAATGGGCTGGACGCGGTTTTGACGCGGCGCAACAAGCGGCGCCGAGCGGGGCGTAGCGTTCCTGCTGAGCGGTGCCAGGCGTCTTGACCACAGCGCACCTCCGAATCGGCAGTCATCGACCATCCCGTTGTCAGTCCACTCGTCAGAGGTCATCCGTCATGGAAACAAAACCAGCGATCAGTCGAAGGAGTTTCTTCAGGATCGCCGGCTGCACGATCGCGGCCGGCGCGGCGCTCGGGTCCGCTGCGGCAGCAACGAAGTCGAAGGGCCAGGGCACGCCCAGCTACACGATGGTCATGGATGCGCGCAAGTGCATCGGCTGCATGGCCTGCGTGGCCGCCTGCAAGGCCGAGCACGGCATCCCGCTCGGGTTTAGCCGCACGCGCGTGGACGACAGCGAGAAAGGCACCTATCCGAACACGCATCGCTTCTTCACGGCACAGTTGTGCAACCAGTGCGAGAACCCGCCGTGCATCCCGGTGTGCCCGGTCGATGCAACGTTCCGCGATCCCGACGGCCTGGTCGCCATCGACCAGAACAAGTGCATCGCCTGCGGCCTGTGTGTCGGCGCCTGCCCCTATGGTGCCCGCTACATCAATCCGATCGCCGAGTGCGCCGACAAGTGCGACCTGTGCGCCGGGCGCAGGCAGCAGGGCCTGAAGCCGGCCTGCGTCGAGGTTTGCCCGACGCGGGCGCGGATCTTCGGCAAGGTGGGCGAACAGGGCACTGCATTCGCAAGGCTGTCCGCGCGCAAGGACCTGAAGGTCCTCAAGCCCGAGTTGAAGACCAGGCCGTCGGTCAAGTACGTCGGCCTGTAGTCGCCGCCAACCCAATCGGATAGAGGCATCGCCATGAACGCATCGAGCACCAACGAAGTCGACGGCAGCATCGCTTCTGCCGCGACCGATGAGCGGATCAACAGGAAGGACTTCCTGCGCAAGGCCGGGCAGGCGCTGGTTGCCGGCGCGGCAGTGGCCGCGGGCGTGCCCGCGCGGGCGCAGGACAACAAGGGCCGCGTCGGCGTGCGGAAACTCGCCGCGGTGAAGACCGAACTGGACGCCGGGGTCAGGAATGTCTACACCAACTGCCTCGGCTGCGATCACCGCTGCGGCGTGCGTGTGCGCGTCGAGGACGGCCGCGTCACCCGGGTCCAGGGCAACCCGTACAGCCCGCAGAACATGGGCTTCGAGGAGATTCCCTATGACACGCCCGCGGCCGAATCGCTCAAGGTCGCCGGCAACGTGTGCCTGAAGGGGGGCTCCGCCGCGCACGTCACCCACGATCCGTACCGCATCCTCAAGCCGCTCAAGCGCAAGGGACCGCGCGGTTCGGATCAGTGGGAGGTGATCTCGTGGGAGCAACTGATCGAGGAAGTCGTCGAGGGCGGTCCGCTGTTCAGGCACATCGGAGAGGACCGGCACATCGACGGGCTGCGTGCAGTCCGTTCCTTCGATCCGGTCGATCCGAAGCAGCCCGAACTCGGAGCGAAGGCCAACCAGGTGATCTTCGCCAACGGCGGCGGCGGCTACCAGCAGCCGCGTCCGGGCCTGATCACGCGCTGGACCAACGCCTACGGAACGACCAACTACGTCGACCACACCGACGCCTGCCAGCTTGGCTGGTACATGGGCTTCCGCTTCGCCAATGACTTCCAGGGCGACAACTGGCGGCCCGACTACATCAGCGCCGAGTTCATCATGACGCTCGGCATCACGGTGTTCACCGGCGGCAAGCCCGGCCTGCTGGGCATCTCGACGGTGGCCACCAGGCGCGCGGAGTCCGGCGAACTGAAGCTGGTCACGGTCGACCCTAAGGCACCGCGGACGCAACTGGCCAGGTGGGTGCCGATCCAGCCCGGCAAGGACCTGGCACTGATCCTGGGCATGACCCGATGGATCATCGACAACGGTCGTTACGACAGGACCTTCCTCGAGAACCCGAACGAGGCGGCGGCCAAGAAGGACAAGGAGAAGACCTTCTGCGGCGCCACCTATCTCGTGCTGCCGTCGGAACGGCGGCACCTGCGCGGCAAGGACATCGGCGCGGCCGACGGCGATGCCCAGAAGTACGTGGTCTTCGATCCGCAGAGCGGCTCCCTGCGCCTGGCCGACCAGGTCGATCGCGGCGAGCTGTTCTACTCCGGCGAGATCGAACTCGCGGGCAGAAAGGTCACGGTCAAGTCCGGTCTCGCCGTCTGGCGCGACCTCGTCCGCGAGCACACGACCGAGGAGTACGCGACGGAGTCCGGCGTGCCGGCGAAGACGATCGTCGAGCTTGCGCGCGAGTTCACCTCGCACGGCAAGAAGGCGGCCACCGACAGCTACCGCGGCATCGGCCACCAGCCCTATGGCCCGCACACCGGCTGGGCGCTGTGGATGATGAACAACCTGATCGGCAACTTCGGCCACAAGGGCGGCCTCGTCAAGGCCGCTGGCGCCACCGGCTACACCACCGGTCCCTACCAGCTGACCAAGATCGAGGGGGCGCCGAAGATCTCGGGGGTGCGCCTCGATCGGCGCAACTTCAAGTACGAGGACACGACCGAGTTCCGGGAACTGGTCGCACAGGGGAGGAAACCGTATCCGTCGAAGCTGCCCTGGTACCCGCTGAACATGCGCGGCGGCTCGTGGGGCGAGATGTTCATGGGGGCGGACCACAAGTATCCGTATCCAGCCAAGATCGCCATCACCTACTTCGCCGACCTCGTGTTCAACATGCCGGCCGGCGCGCGTTTCGCCGAGACCTTTGCTGACCCGGACAAGATCCCGCTGCACATCGCGGTCACGACCCAGTACGGCATGACCGCCAGGCTGGCCGACTACATCGTGCCCGACTGCTGCTACCTCGACGGCATGTACTTCATGGAGGGTTACCACTTCTCGCCGGTGCGGGTGAACGTGATGCGCGCGCCGGTGGTGCCGAATCCGGCCGAAGGGACGCTGGAACGCTTCCTGATCGACACGGCCAGAAAGCTCGGCATGGTGGGTTTCGGCGACAACGGCATCCTCGACAAGGACGGCAAGAAGCATCCCTTCAACGTCGCCGAGGACTACTGCGCCAAGGGCTACGCCAATATCGCCTTCAACGCCAAGGCACCGAGGGCGTCCGCCGAGGAGATCGCGTTCGTCGAGAAGAACCACGTCAGCGCCGACCTGTTCAAGAAGGCGATCACCGCCGACGAGTGGGCGCAGGTCTGCTACCTGCTCGCCCGTGGCGGCTACTTCCAGAACTACAAGGACGCGTTCGACGACAACGGCCTGCACAAGTACACGCCGGCGATGCCGTTCTTCTTCTACAGCGACCGCGTCGCCAACACTCGCAATCCGGCGACCGGCGAGCTGTGGCCCGACCTGCCCCGCATCGACCTGCCGGGCAAGGACTTCTTCGGCAAGCCGATCGCGTCCACCGAGGGCGGCCGGTACGGCTTCTACCTGACCTCGACGCGCCACCCGATGATGACCAAAGCCCGCACCCAGAACATGTACTGGGCGCTGGAGATCATGCCGGAGAACTACGTCGAGATGAACGTCAACGATGCGAGGCGACTCGGCATCAAGACCGGCGACGCGGTCGTCGTCTCGTCGAAGGGCCTTCCGAAAGGCGCCGTCGGCAAGGCCAAGGTCACCGGCCTGATCGCCGAAGGCGTCATCGGCATCTACCACTCCTGGGGCCAGCGCGGCTACGGCGCCATCGACATGAAGATCGATGGCGGCGCCGAAACCGCGATCCAGGGGCTGAAGCTCGGCACCTGGAACGAAGCGCTCTTCGGCAAGGATCTGCAGGGCTTCGTGCAGGGCAACGTCGTGAAGAAGGACCCGCGCCGCGGCAAGGGCATCTGGGCCAACGAGCTCGCCGTCGTCTTTGAGTACAACGGCAACCGCATCCCAAGCGTCGATCCGACCTGCAGTGCCCCGAACTTCATGTACCACCGGGTACGAGTGGACAAGGTCTGACCCGCAGCTTCCTGCACTTTTCGGCGGGCGCCCCCGGCGCCCGCCGACGCTTTGTTCGTGGCCGCAGGAAAGCGCTGGACCGGGAACCGAACCCGACCCGGCGGCGCGCGAGACAGGCGCAGGCTACAGGCGGACGACTTTCACCCGGGTGCTGCTGAAGTCGGGGATGCCCGCGCAGACATCCACCAGCGGCGTGTCGCCGAAGTCCTCGTCGAGGCGGGCGATGTCGTTGTAGTTCACGCCGGTGGAATGGCGTGGATTCGGCTTCAGCCCGCCGGCGCCGGCGACGCTCGATCCGCCAAGGAAGACCTGGTCGGCGTCGCGGATCGGGAGCCCCGATGCGCCGAGCTGCGAATGGCCGTAGTGGAACGAGATGCCAAGCACGCCGGGCCTGACCAGCCGCGTCACCCTGACCTGGCCGCGGATGCCGGCCGGGTTGCTGCGCGACACCAGTCGCGCCCAGTCCCCGTCCTTCAGGCGCAGGCGCCTCGCGTCGGCCTCGTTCATCTGCACGTAGTTGGTCGGCAAGATTTCCATCGTGGTCGAGGCCAGCACCGTGCGCGACTGCGCATGCAGGTTCATCTTGTAGGTCACGACGGTGAACGGGAAGTCGCGGGCGTCGACGGCCTCGATGTCGCGCCCTCTCGGGGTCAGCGGCGGCGTGTACTTCAGCGTGCCGGAGAAGAACTCGCCGGTGATCGCGTTGCGGGTCGTGGCCAACGATTCGTTGTAAAGGGCCACCCGCTTGATGCCGAAGCGATGCTTCTCGCCGTCGAAGGCGTCCTCGTACCGGGTCGAAAACACGCCGCCGCGGGCCAGCGCGTAGCAGACGCGGCGCCACTCGTCCTCCGGCAGCAGCTGCCGGAACTTCGCCACCGGGTAGTTCGACTCGACGAACGCCACTTCCTCGTCCGATGCCGCCGGCACTTTGGCGCCCGTGGCGACGTTGGCGATCGCCCGCAGGTAGAAGTCCTCGCCGCTCGCCAGCGGGTGCAGCTTGCCGTCCTTGTCCTTGATCGCGTTCTCGCCGAAGCCCGGCAGGCCCACCGCCCGCGCCAGATCGACCAGCAGCGTCTCCTCGCCGAAGGCACGGCCGTCGGCCGTGCGCCCGGTCAGCGGCTCGATGGTTGGCGTCCGGATGCCGGTGAAGCGGGCCGCCGGCGCATGCGGCGTCAGAAAGCCGTAGTGCCCCTCGGCGTAGGTGAGGTCCGGCACGATGTAGTCGGCGTAGAGGTTCGATTCGTTGATGGTGATGTCGATCGACACGTGGAGCGGCACCTTCTCGGCGCTCTTGAGCGTCTCGACGTAGCGGTAGCCACCCGGAATCGAGTAGACCGGATTGAAGAAGTAGGTGAACAGGATCCGGCAGGCATAGGGGTACTGCTGATCGATGCCGCTCATCGCCTCGGTACAGAGCCCGCCCTGGGAGAACGGATACCAGGGCCGCTTGGCCGGATAGCCGCGGTTCCTGAATTCGGTCGTCCTTTCGTAGGCGAACCTCTCGCGGGAGATCTTCGGTCCGGAGGGCTTGCGCTGGCCGGGGAAGGCGGCCAGATCGTAGGCACCGCGGTTCCACGGCGCTGCGCCGCCGCCGGGCTGCAGGTAGCCGCCCTTGCGGTCGACGCTGCCGATCAGCGCGTTGAGCACGGCGATCGGATACGACGCATACGTGCCGCTCAGGTAGTTGCCTGCGCCGTGGTACTGCGTCACCGCGGCGCGCGTGCCGTGCGACGTGAATTCGCGTGCCGTGTTCTCGATCGTCTCGCGCCCCACGCCGGCCAGCCGAGCGTATTGCTCCACGGATCGTTCGGACACTCCTTCCTTCATCAGGCGGAACGACGTCGCGACCCGCAGTTCCTTGCCGGCCGCGTCGCGCACGACCGCCGCGGCATCCAGCGGCGCCTCCTCGACGCCGTCGAACGGCACCGCGACGCCATTCTTCGACAGCACCATCCACTTGCCAGCCTCCGCCTCGGGCAGCGCCGGGTTCAGATCGCCCGCCCGCAGGAAGCGGCGTTCGTTGCGGTGCCCCGGCTCGACGATGACCAGGTGCGTGGCGTTGCTGTAGCAGCCGTGGCCGATCTTCTCGGCGGCCTTCGGATTCGGCGCGGTGAGGAACGGCAGGTTGAACCGCTCGTTATCGATGATCCAGCGGATCATGCCCATCGCGAAGGCGCCGTCCTGGCCCGGCTTGACTGCGATCCAGTTGTCGGCGTGAGTCGAGGCATTGGTCGCGCGCGGATCGACGATGGTGAACTTCAGCTTGGCGTCGGCGCTGCGATGCGCGACCGCCGCCGCGTAGGTGTTCACGCCGGGCTGCAGGGCCTCGTAGATGTTGGCGCCAATCACGAGGATGTATTCGGCGTTGACCGGATCGGCCTTGAACTCGACCTGCCTGCCCTCGCTCAGCGCGAAATTGCCCATGCGGAAGCCGATGCCGCAGATGTCGGTGTGGCCGAGGCGGTTGACCGATCCGAGGGCGTTCAGCACGAAGCGGTCCGAGAACTCCTTGCGGGCGTTCTGGTCGCGTCCGCCGATGAAGACGAAGCCGTTGCGTACCGGGCCGAGTTCCGGCGCCTGCGGATCGATCGGCACGTCGCTGTCGAGGTCCTTGATGCCGGCGACGATCCGCTCTTCGCCGAGATGGGCAAACAGCCTCCCGCCGAAGGCGATCTCCTTGATCATCTGCTCCCAGGAGATCGGCTCGAAGCGGCCGGAGCCCCGCGGGCCGGAACGCTTCAGCGGCCGCAGCACCCGGTACGGGCTGTAGACATACGACGGACCGTCCTGGGACTTGCCGCAGACCGGCGAAGGCACGGCGAGCGAGCGCCTGACCGGAGTGTCGTAGGGGATCTGGCTGTCGAATCGCTGGTTGTACAGGTGGTAGGGGTTGCCCGAGTGCTTGACGAGCCGGCCGTCATCGACCACCGCGCGCACGCCGCAGCGGGCGTTGCAGCCGAGGCAGACCGAGTGCACCACCTTGACGCCGGCGTCAAGCTGCGTGGCCGCCGCCTTCTGCAGGGAGCGCGGATTGCGCCACGGCGCCACCGCCGTCGCATCACCGCTGCCCAGTGCGAGCAGCCCCGCCGCAGCGGGCACTGTCCCGATGAACGCGCGCCGCCCGCGAGTCTTGTCCTGGCGCGTGGTTGTCATAGCGAGCCTCCTGCGCTGCTTTTGCGGTTCGGTACGTAAAGGACGCTGGTCTTGATGCCAAGCTGTGCCTTGCGCGACTTCAATCCGGCCCGCTTGAGGTATTCGGCGAACTCGCCCTCGGGAGCATTGAAGTTGCCGAAGATGCGTGCCTTCGAGTCGCACGCCTCCACGCAGGCGGGCAGCAGGCCCTTATCGAGACGGTCGGCGCAGAAGTCGCACTTGTCGACCTTGTAGCCGTGGTTCTCGTCGACGAACCGAGCCTCGTATGGACAGGCGGTGACGCAGTTGCCCAGCGGCACGCACTTGTCCCAGTCGGTGACGACGATGCCGTTGGGCAGCTTGAACGTGGCGTTGGCCGAGCAGGCCTTCACGCATGGGGGATCCTCGCACTGGTTGCACTGAACCGGCGTGAAAACGACGCGGGCGTTGCCGCCGATGCCGTCCTCCAGCGACAGCACGCGGGTGTTGAACTCGCCGCGCACCGTGCGGTTCTGCACCTTGCAGGCGATGACACAGGACTGGCAGCCGCAGCAGCGGTTCAGGTCGATGATCATTCCCCACTTCGGCGTCCTCGCCGCGACCTTCGCCTGCGCGCCTGTCGCGAGCCCGGTCCCACCCACCATGGCGACCAGGCCGTTCTTCAGAAACAGCCTGCGGTTGCTCATTGCTCGTCTCCCTCGTGATCCTGCGAGTCGGGGCGCCGCCGGTGACTGCGGGCGCTCGGCCGCCGATCGCGGCCGTCGTTCTCGATTGGCAGCACGCGTTCATTCTCGGATGCGGGCGGCGCGCCAGCTTTGACGCAGACCAAGGACGCGGCCGATCGGACCGCAGACCGTTGCACGCCGCAGAGCGCTTCCGGCGATCCGCGGCGGCCCGGATCCCTGACGAACGTCCGGTTGTGAGCTGCGGCCGCAGAGGCCATCATCCGAAAGGGCGCGCCGGCCGGTGCGTGGCCTGCGGCGCGCCGACGACGCGGCCGCTACCGGAATGTCGACCAATGCACGATCCCGTCTACCTCGACTTCAACGCCACCACGCCGGTGGCGGAGGAAGTGCTCGAGCCGATGTTGCCGTTCCTGCGCCAGCACCACGGCAATCCGTCGAGTGCACACGTCTTCGGCCAACGCGCCGCGCAGGCGGTGATGCAGGCCCGCGCCCAGGTCGCGGCGCTGATCGGCGCCGGCGCGGAGGAGATCGTCTTCACCGGCGGCGCCACCGAAGCGAACAACCTGGCGCTGCCCGGTGCCGCGCAGGCCGCGGCGCCGGAAAGGCGGCACCTGGTCATCACTGCCGTCGAGCACCCCGCGGTCATGGCGCCGGCGCAGCGGTTGCAGGCGCGCGGATGGGCGCTGACGATGGTGCCGGTCGACGGCCACGGTCGCGTGTCGGTGGAGGCGGTGGCCGAGGCGCTTCGTGCCGATACCGCGATCGTCTCGGTGATGCACGCCAACAACGAGGTCGGCACGCTGCAGCCGGTGGCCGAGATCGCGGCGCTGACGCGACCGCGCGGCATCCTGCTGCACACCGACGCGGCGCAGTCTGCCGGCAAGGTCGCCCTCGACGTCGATGCGCTCGGCGTCGACCTGCTGCAGGCGGCCGGCGAGACGGTCGCCGCATCGGTCGGCTCGGCATGCCACTCCGAGCACGATGCGGTCAGCGGCGTGCTGGCGGCGATGGGGCTGTCCGCCCCGCGCGCAGCCGGCGCGGTCCGGCTGTCGGTCGGTCGCCCGTCCACCGAGGACGACGTCCGCCGTGCCGCCGACGCGCTGACGGACGCGTGGCGGCGCCTGGCTGCCGGTTGAGCACGCTCGGCTGCTCCGACGTGCTCGACCGGTGGCGCGTCGCGCGGAGGGACGCCTGATGAGCCCGGAGCAGTACGACGCCTGGTACCGGACGCCGCGCGGCGCGTGGATCGGCGACGTCGAGTACCGGTTGCTCGTCGACCTGCTGCAGCCGCGGCCCGGCGAGACGCTGCTCGACGTCGGCTGCGGCACCGGCTGGTTCACGCGCCGCTTCGCGCGCGAGGCCGGCATGCGGGTGACCGGGCTCGATCCGGATGACGAATGGCTCGCCTACGCGCAGGCGCAGGGGCGGCCCGGCGAACGCTTCGTTCAGGGTCGCGCCGAGCGGCTGCCGTTGCCGGACCGGAGCGTCGACTGCACGACCTGCATCACGGCGCTGAGCTTCGTCGCCGGGCAGGAGCACGCGCTGCGCGAGATGCTGCGAGTCACGCGTCGACGGATCGTCCTCGGGCTGCTGAACCGCGCCAGCCTGCTCTGGCTGCGCGAGGGACGCGCAGGCGGCAGGGGCGGCTACCGTGGCGCCCACTGGCAAACGGCGCGAGAGGTGCGGCGCCTCTTCCGCGCCCTGCCCGCAGATCATCTGCGCCTGCGCAGCGCCGTGTTCCTGCCCGGCGGCAGCCGCCTCGCGCGCTGGCTCGAGCGGCGCGTCCCACAGACATGGCTCGTCGGCGCCTTTCTCGCGGTCAGCGCCGACGTCAGACGATAGGCAAGCCGCGGCGGCTGATCGATCACGTTGCGCTGTGTGCACGCAGGCCGGGCGGGCCGAGAGTCGCGGCGCTGGCGACGCCGCCGTCGAACGACCGAAGCAACCGCCGGATCGCCGCGGGGGGGGACCTGCCGACGCCCGTTCGATCCGTTCTCCGCCCGTCGGACCGATCGCGTAGCCGCGTACCCGCAACGACCGCGCCGGGCGGCGCGAGCCGGCGCGCGACGCCCGGATCGAGGCCGGCAGACTGGCGGCTTCGGCGAACTCGTCGACTCCCTGTGCCTTTTCGCGTCGTTCCGCGCCTTGATCGTCTCGAAGGACATCGGCAGCGGCGCCTGTCTCCGTCAGTACCGAGCGCCGGCGCTGGCGTCCGGCAGCGGTTCGGGCTTGACGCGCAGCGCCAGCACCACGCCGCCGGCCAGCAACGCAAAGCCGAAGAGCGTGGCCGCCAGCGGCAGGCTGCCGCGCAGCGCGAATGCATAGGCGAGCGCCGCCAGCGTCTCGAACACGATCAGCTGCCCCGCCAGCGCGGTGGGCAGCCGCTGGCTCGCCTCGTTCCAGCACAGCGTGCCGAGCCAGGAGGCGAACAGGCCGATCGCCAGCATCAGCAGCACGAAGCGCGCCGGCGTCGGCCCCAGCGGCAGCTCGAAGCCAGCGCCTGCGGCGAGCCACACCTGGACCGCCGCGAGACCGATCGCCGCCAGCGGCAGCGTCGCCACGCCCTGCGCGGTGGCCCAGGCGCGGGGACTGCGGTCGGGATGCGCACGCAGCCAGTCGGCGTTGCGGATCGGATACCAGGTCCAGCAGGCGACGGCGGCCACCGCCAGCAGCGCCCCCGCTGCATGGCGGCCAGCGTCGAACGACGACTGCCGCAGGTGTTGCAGTTCAGCGTCGTTGACGAGCGCGATGCCGGCGGCGATCGCGAGCAGCGACGGCGCCAGCCTCATCCACGGCAGCCGGCCGTCTCGATGCGCATCGCGCAGATTGGCGCTGATCGCGATCACCACCGGCAGCGTGCCGATGATCATCGTCGGCAGCGGCCCTCCGGCGCGCTGGATGGCGGCCGCCAGGCACAGGGAGTAGAGCAGGTTGCCGACCAGCGCCAGCCTGGCCGCCTCGATCCAGTCGGCGCGCGACAGTTGCCGCAGCCGCGTGCGGTCGAGCCATGCCAGCGGCAGCGCGATCAGGCCGAAGGCGAGATAGCGCCCGGTGGAAAGCAGCGCCGGCGGGTATTCCGGCAGCAGCAGCGGCACGACGAACACCAGCCCCCACATCAGGCCGGCGGCGAACGCGAATGCGGTGCCGGTCAGCATCGGCAGTCGCGGCTCGGGTCCGAGACTTTCGGTTGCGCCGTCACGCCGGCGCCCGCGTCACGGTCGCGGCGGGCCGACCGCGCCCCAAGGCGCGGGAGCAAAGCCGCGGGACCGCCGCCGTCGCAGGCGCGCCCGGGCAGGGGCGGCGCCGCGCCGTCGACCGGTTGCCCCCCGGAGTCGCTGTCGCTCACCCCGCCTCACTCGCCGATCTGCTGCAACAGGTACAGCCGCTGATAGATGCCGCCGTCGATCGCCATCAGCTCGTCGTGCGTGCCCTGCTCGGCGATGCGGCCGTGGTTGAGCACGACGATGCGGTCGGCGGCACGAATCGTCGACAGGCGGTGGGCGATGGCAATCACCGTCACCTTGCCGTGCAGCGCGGCGAGCGCCTGCTGAACGAGGCGCTCCGTCTCGCTGTCGATGCGCGAGGTCGCCTCGTCGAGGAACAGGATCCTCGGCTCGCCGGCCAGCGCGCGGGCCACGGCGACGAGCTGCTTCTGCCCGGACGACAGCCGCGCCCCGCCCTCGCCGAGCGGCGTGTCGTAGCCGCGTTCCAGCGCGACGATGAACTCGTGCGCCCGTGCCGCCCGCGCCGCGGCTTCGATCTGCGCCTCGGCGAGGCCGCGGCCCATGTCGATGTTCTCGCGCGCGCTCGCCGCCAGCAGGAACGGCTCCTGCGGCACCAGGCCGACGTCGGCGCGGAACTCGCCGTCGCCGATCGCGGCCAGCGGCACGCCGTCGATCTCGATGCGGCCGGCCTGCGGCGCGTAGAAGCGCAGCAGCAGCGACAGGAGCGAGCTCTTGCCGGCGCCGGTGTGGCCGACGATGCCGTAGAAGCGCCCCGGCGGGATGTCGAGCGACAGGTCGTGCAGCACCGGCTCGTCGGGGTCGTAGCCGAAGGTCACGCTCGACAGCCGCACGCCGCCGGCGTCGATCGTCCGGCCCGCGGCCACCGGCGGCGTTCCGCCTTCCTGCAGCAGCGTGTTGACGCGGGCGGCGGCGATCACCGCCTGCTGCAGCAGCGAGAACTGCATGGTGATCTGGATCAGCGGCTCGACCACCCGCGCGATGTAGGTGATGAAGGCATACAGCAGGCCGATCTGTAGGCCGTCGAACCGCTGGCTGCCGAAGGCGCTGATCACGGCCACGATCAGCAGGATGTTGAGCAGGTCGAGCGCCGGCCGCAGCAGCCAGGCATTGGCCCTCACCTCGCCCATCCGGGCGCGGTAGTAGCCGTCGTTGGTCGCGGCGAAGCGCTGCGCGAAGCGACCGGCGCTGCCGGTGGCCTGCAGCACGCTCATGCCGGCGATGCTCTCCGCCGTCTGGGCGTTGATGTCGCTGCGCAGCTCGCGCGAGCGCGTCACCGCCGGCGCCGACCAGCGCTGGTAACCCCAGACGATGCCCGCCGTGGCCGGCAGCAGCAGCACCACGATCAGCATCAGCCGCCAGTCGAGCCAGGCCATGGCGATCAGCGCCCCGAGCAGGACGGTGAGCCCCTGCAGCACCTCGAACAGCACCTGCTGGTACAGCTGGCGGATCTGCTCG
>CAYLZU010000048.1:0-541 GCA_964388005.1 uncultured Burkholderiaceae bacterium | reverse complement strand
TGCGGCTGACCAGCTGCCCGGTGATGGCGCGGTCGAAGAACGCCATCGGCAGCCGCAGCACGTGGCCGTAGACCCATTCGCGCAGCCGCCGCACCGACCGCATCGCCAACCCGGCCAGCCGCACCAGCTGAAGGTAGCGGAGCAGGCTGGCGGCGAAGCCGGAGACGAGCATGCCGGCGAGCAGCAACGCGATCGTCAGCGGCTCGAAGTCGCGCGGCAGCAGGTGCTCGTCGATGAAGATCTTGCCGAGGATCGGGCCGATCGATTCCAGCAGGCCGGCGACGACCAGCCAGCCGGTGGCCCAGGCGAGCTGGCGCTTGTCCGGCTCGGCGGCCCGCGCCAGCAGCGCGAAACCCTTGCGGCGCTCGCCGGCGGCCGGCGCCCGGCGCTTCGCTTCGCCAGGCAGCGCGACATTCATGTTGCCCCCTTCGCCCTGCGGGCTGTCCCCCCAGGGGGGCGCGAGCGCCTTCGGACGGCCGTACGGCGCTCATGCGGCATCGAGGCTCGCCTCCAGCTGCTGGTAGCGCCACTGCGCCGCGTA
>CAYLZU010000047.1:0-15740 GCA_964388005.1 uncultured Burkholderiaceae bacterium | reverse complement strand
CAGCAGCGGGTGTGGGACTTCCTGTCGCAGGCGCATGCGGACGGCATCGAGGTCGCGGCAGCGGGCGAGGTCGTCGACACCGCGCCGGAGACCGGCTTCTACCAGGCGCCGACGCTGCTGCGCGACGTGCCGCCCTCGCACCCGATCGCGCAGCAGGAAATCTTCGGTCCAGTGCTGGCGGCGATGCCGTTCGACACCGAGGAGCAGGCGATCGCGATCGCCAACGGCAGCCGCTACGGCCTCGTCGCCGGAGTGTGGACGCGCGATGGTGGCCGCCAGCTTCGGCTGGCGCGGCGCCTCGCCTGCGGCCAGGTGTTCGTCAACAACTACGGCGCCGGCGGCGGCATCGAACTGCCGTTCGGCGGCGTGAAGTCGAGTGGCTACGGGCGCGAGAAAGGCTTCGAGGCGCTGGCCGGCTTCACGCGGCTGAAGACCGTCGCCATCCGCCACGGCTGACCGATGCCGATCCGCGCCGCGACCGCTGCCGATGCCGAGGCGTGGCTGGCGCTGCGCGCGAGGCTGTGGCCGATGACCCCGGCCGACGAGCACCGCCGCGAGATTGCGCAGCAGCTCGCCGAGCCGGAGCGCTTCGCCGCCCTGCTCGCCTGCGACCAATCGGGCCGCGTCATCGGCTTCGCCGAGGCGGCGCTGCGCAGCGACCACGTCAACGGCTGCGAGACGTCGCCGGTCGCCTTCCTCGAAGGCATCTACTGCGAGCCGGCGGCGCGGCGGCAGGGAACGGCCCGCGCGCTTGCGGCGGCGGTCGAGCGCTGGGCGGCAGCGCGCGGCTGCCGCGAGCTGGCCTCCGACGCGCTGATCGAGAACAGCGCCAGCCATGACTTCCATCGCGCCATCGGCTTCGCGCCGACCGAGCGCGTCGTCTTCTACCGCAAGGAGATCCCGTGAGCACAGGCAGGCTGAAGGACAAGGTCGCGATCGTCACCGGCGCCGGATCGGGCTTCGGCGAAGGCATCGCGCGGCGTTTCGCCGAAGAAGGCTGCGCGGTGATCGTCAACGACATCGGCCGCGACGCCGGCGAGCGGGTGGCGGCGGCGATCCGCAACGCCGGCGGACGGGCGCAGTTCGCCTACGGCGACGTATCGAAGTCGGCCGACGTGGCGGCGCTTCTCGAAGCGGCGCTGGCGCACTACGGCCGCCTGCACATCGTCGTCAACAACGCCGGCACCACGCACCGCAACCGGCCGCTGCTGGAGGTCGGCGAGGACGAGTTCGACCGCATCTACGCGGTGAACGTCAAGAGCATCTACCTGACGGCGCGGCACGTCGTGCCCTACTTCCGGCAGCAGGGCGGCGGCGTGTTCGTCAACGTCGCCTCCACCGCCGGCGTGCGTCCGCGGCCGGGGCTGGTCTGGTACAACGGCACCAAGGGCGCGGTGATCGTCACCAGCAAGGGCATGGCGGCCGAACTCGGGCCGGACCGCATCCGCGTCAACTGCGTCAACCCGGTGATCGGCGAGACGGCGCTGCTCGAACAGTTCATGGGCGCGCCCGACACGCCCGAGAACCGTGCCCGCTTCCTGGCCACGATCCCGCTCGGAAGGATGTCGAAGCCGCTCGACATCGCGAATGCCTGCCTGTTCCTCGCCTCCGACGAGGCCGAGTTCATCACCGGCGCCTGCCTGGAGGTCGACGGCGGGCGCTGCGTCTGATGCGGCGTCATCCCGCCGCCCGCGAGGTATTGCCATGAAGGTCGCCGTCTTCAGCGCCATGCCCTACGACATCCGATTCCTGAACGAGCGCAATGCCGCCCACGGCCATGAGCTGCGCTTCTTCGACGCCCGGCTCGACGCCGACACGGCGCTGCTGGCCGCGGGCGGCACGCGCCATGTCGCCATGCGCTGCGCCGGCTTCAACAACGTCGACCTGAAGGCGGCGGCCGAACTCGGCATCCTGGTGGCGCGGGTGCCGGCCTATTCGCCGCGCGCGGTGGCCGAGCACACGGTGGCGATGATGCTGACCCTGAACCGCCAGACCAGCGGCGCTTCGGCGCACCCGAACCCTACTTCCACATCCGCGGATCGAAGAGGAACGGCAGCGGCCGTCCCAGCCGGAGCCGGCGGAAGTCCGGGTGAGCGGGATTGAGCAGGTAGTTCATCTCCGACGGCACGATCGCCGACGGCACCTCGAGCACCGCCGTGCGCCCCTGATGCAGCCACCGAGAGCCGTAGCGCATGCTCGACTCCTGTGGCGGCTCGGCCCGCCAGCCCGGCGGCGGCCGCCGGCAGCGCTGCATCGCGACCGCCTCGGGGATCTCGATCCGGAAGTGGACGAAGTCGATATGCAGCGCGTCTTCGCCGAGGTGGACGAAGGTTTCGATCGCCGCCAGCGCCAGCGACGCGGAGGCGTAGACGAGCGCCTCTCCCGGCCGGTTCCAGCGACCGCCGGCGATGCGGGCACCCTCGCCGCTGAACGCGGTCCTGGCGTGCCGCGCCTTGACGATGCGGTAGGCGGTCGGCAAGGCCTAGTGCTCCGACCCACAAGTTTCGAAGCAACAATGGCGAGAATCGCCGCCATGCTGTGTCGCCGTGCTCGCCTGGTTCCCAACCAGGCTCCGCGCGGCTTCGTGCCTGGCGCCGATTTCGCCATTGTTGCAACCCGCGTCGCACTTCGTGGCTCGCCTCGTTTCGAAACTTGTGGGACAGAACACTAGCTGTAG
This sequence comes from uncultured Burkholderiaceae bacterium, assembly GCA_964388005.1. Classification (GTDB taxonomy): domain Bacteria; phylum Pseudomonadota; class Gammaproteobacteria; order Burkholderiales; family Burkholderiaceae_F; genus JADJWR01. The sequence goes on along the minus strand of CAYLZU010000047.1, from coordinate 13,063 downwards.
ACGCCGTGCTCGATGCGCAGCAGCAGCTTCTCGACCTGGTCCCGGCCGGGATCGGTCGCCAGCATCGCCAGCGGCACCTTGCCGCCGAGCCCGATCTGCGGCCGCTTGAGCCAGTGCAGCGCCGAGGCCTCGCTCTCCAGCACCTCGATCGAGAGCGCGACGATGCGGGCGACGCGGTAGAGCCGGTCGCTGGTGACGGGGTCCAGCCTGCCCTTACCGGCCCGCGCCCGCGACAGCGTCTTCTCGCTGACGCCGAGCAGTTCCGCCAGCAGACTGTCCGGCACGGCGATGCCCTCCTTCAGGGCCTCGGCCGACTGCACCGGCATGCCGGCGCGGATGAGCGCGTCCCAGTCGACGGCCGCGGCCGACTTCACGCCCAGTGCCTTCCTGCCGCCGAGGAACTCGACGATCGTCGGTGCTGCCGCCATGTGGAGACCTCGGTAAGACATTTGGCGGAATCATACTCGCCATCTGTCCATCAGCAAACCTGCCCGCCTTGCTGCCCCTTTGCCGGGCGAGAGGCGTCACTCGGCGGCAACGTGAACCGGTGCCTCCTCCGGGACGTCGATCGCCGGCGCCGCCTGCTCCTTGTCCTCGACAGCGGGCACGACGGGCGACTTCGCCCGCCCGGTACCTTGGCGCTCGCCCCGCGCCTCGACCTGGCCACTCTCCTTCAGGGCGGACTCGTTCATCCGCTTGCGCAGCCCGCCGGCCAGGATGCGTACGCCCATGTCACGACCCACCACCGTCGCCGCCGCGCGGCGTGACGCGCAGGCCGACGCGGCGCACCGTGCCGCCGGCGGCCTGCCGCACCGACAGGATCACGCGGCCGACGGCGACGCGGTCGCCCGTGGCCGGGCGGCCGTGCAGCCGCGCGCGCAGGAACCCGCCGACGCTCTGCCGCGGCGAGGCGCCGTCGGGAATGGGCAGGCCGTAGTAGTCGGCGAGATCGCCGAGCGTGACGGCGGCGTCGAGCGAGAACTCCTGCGCCGGCGGCGCCGGCGCGAACATCTCCTCGAGGTCGGCGACGGCATCGTCGGGCGCGATCATCGCCACCATGTCGCCGGCGCGCAGCCTGTCGACGGCGGCGGCCTGGCCATCGCGGACCACCTCGACGATGCGGCATCCGTCGGGAAACGGGATGTCGTCGGGCGCCTGCTCGTCGACCCGCGCCTGCGGCAGCACGCGCAGCTGCACCAGCACGTGCGGCGGGCGGCTGGCTTCGATCGGTTCGCTCGCCAGCACCGGCGAACCGGCCGGCACGGTGACGCCGGCCAGCCGCGCCGACAGCGGCAGCGTCGCGCCCTGCAGCAGCAGCGACAGCAGCACGGTGAAGAAGGTGATGTGGAACAGCACGCCGGCGTCGGCGACGCCGGCGAGCAGCGGAAACAGCGCCAGCACGATCGGCACCGCGCCGCGCAGGCCGATCCAGCCGATGAAGGCGATCTCCCGCCACGCGTAGCGAAAGGGCGCCAGCACCACGGCCACCGCCAGCGGCCGCGCGAACACGATCAGGCCGACGCCGATCGCCAGGCCGCCGGCGCCGACCTCGAGCAGCTGCTCGATCTCGGCGAACAGGCCGAGGATCAGGAACATGCCCGCCTGCGCCAGCCACGCCAGCCCGTCGCTGACGCGCAGCACGTCCTCGGTCACGTGCACGTGGCGGCGGGCGACGATCATGCCGGCGACGAAGATGGCGAGGAAGCCGCTGCCCTGCAGCAGGTTGGCGGTGGCGAAGATCGCCAGCCCGCCGGACTGGATCAGCAGCGCGTACAGCCCTTCGGTGACGCGGGTGCGCGCCACCACCTCGGCCAGCAGCCGCCCGAGCAGCCAGCCGCAGGCGAGACCGACGCCCAGCTGCAGCGCGAACATCGACGCCAGCTGCGCGAGGCCGGCATCGGGCAGCCGCAGCAGCTCGATCAGCGCCACCGTCAGGAACACCGCCATCGGGTCGTTGATGCCCGACTCGACCTCGAGCGTCGCGCCGACGCGCTCGTTCAGCCGCAGCCCGCCCGAGCGCAGCAGCGCGAACACCGCCGCCGCATCGGTCGAGCCGACGATGGCGCCGAGCAGCAGCGCCACCCGCCAGTCGAAGCCGAGCAGCAGCTTCGCCAGCAGGCCGACCAGCACCGCGGTGAGCACGACGCCGGCGGTCGCCAGCATCAGCGCCGGCGCCGCCACCATGCGGAAGGTGGCGATGCGGGTGCGCAGGCCTCCGTCGAGCAGGATCACCGCCAGCGCCAGGTTGCCGATCAGCGCCGCCGTCTGCGCGCTGATGAAGCCCGACGGCGCCCCCGGCAGCTCGGTCGCGAACAGGCCGACGGCGAGAAACACCAGCAGCGCCGGCACGCCGAAGCGCTGCGACATCGCCGACAGCAGGATGGCGACGAACAGCAGCAGTCCGGCGGCGAGCAGGGATTCGTTGATGAACGGCATGGGGCGATTGAAGCACGGACCGTCGCCGAGCCGGCGCGGCGATCAGGCGAGCGGCCGCAACGACGAACGCCACGCCGGGCAGCCTCTGGAGCGGCCGGCGCTCGACGATTCCGGCACGCGACGGCGAACGGCCTCGGTCGCCGTCGAACTCGACTCGCGACGCTCGCCCGCGCGCGGTCTCAGAACCCGCTGCCGTCGAACTCCACGTCGGCCCCGCGCCCCTCGCGCGCGAACATCAGCGCCGCCTCGCGGTAGTGCCGCTTCGCCGCCGCCTCGTCGCCGGTGGTCTCGGCGATCCGCGCCAGCGCCAGCGAGGTCTCGCCGTCCGGCCGCAGCGTCCGGCTCTGGTTCAGGTAGTCGAGCGCCTTGCCCCACAGCTGCTCGCGCTCGCACAGCAGGCCGAGGGTGCGAAGCAGCGCCGCGTCGTTGCCGTGCTCGGCGAGCCAGGCGTTCGCCCGCTCGATGCGCTCGCGGTACGGCGGCGCGTCGATGCGGCCGTACAGCTCGACCAGCCGCCGGTCCCAGTTGTCCCTCAGCGCCGTCTCGATCAGCTCCGCCGCCACCTCGCCGCGGCCGACCGCGTCGAGCATCCGCGCCGCCTCGGCGGCCAGTTCCGGCCGCCGCAGCTCGTCGGCCGGGATCCGCTTGCACTCGGCGACGAGATCGTCGGCGTCGAGCAGACGGTCCTCGAGCCGGCCGCGGTAGGCGGCAAGCCGGTAGCCCTGCGCCGAGGTCTCGTGCAGCGCCCGCCGCTTGCCGAGCAGGCGCACGCCCTTGAGCACCTCGTCCCAGCGCTGCGCCTGGGCGTTGACGCCGAGCGCGATGCGCGAGGCGTGGATGTGGCGGCCGCCCGTGCGCTGCATCTCGGCGATCGCCTGCTGCGCCCGTTCGGTCTCGCGCGTCTCGGTGAACATCTCGGCGCTGGTGACGAGCCGCGCCATCTGCACGCTGCGGTCGGCCTCGGCGCGCCGCAGCCACTCGTCGCGGCGGCCGTACTCCTGCATCCGGTGGGCGGCGCGCGCCGCCAGCAGCGCCGCCAGCGCCGCGTTCTCCGGCGACGCCTGCGCCTCGCGCGCGGCGCGCTCCACCCGCGCGAAGCGGCCTTCCAGCAGCGCCAGCATCGCCAGCCGCAGCGCCCGCAGGCTGCCCATCAGCTCGCGACTGGCGCGATACGCGGCGACCCGGCGCGGGAACTCGCCGAGCTTGTGCGCCAGCCGCGACATCCAGTAGACGGCGGCCAGCAGCAGCGCCAGCAGCAGCAGGAAGAAGTTCAGCGACAGGTCGATCCGGTACGGCGGCACGAAGATCGCCACGTTGCCGTCGTTGAACTGCGCCGCCAGCGCCGCCGCCACGCCCAGCGCCGCCAGCACGAACAGCCACAACAGCATCCGCATCGGACGCGCCTCTCAGCCGGCCCGGCGCTGATGCGCCGCCGCCATCGAGCGCGGCCCGGTGCCGCCCGGGGCGGCCGCGGCCGCTTCCCGCGCGGGCGAGCGGCGCCCGGCGAGAGGCACGCCCGCGGGCCGCGCGCCTGCGCGCAGCCGCGTCGACGAGGCAGCACGGATGCGCAGCAGGCGGCGCATCACGGCCGCTTCGCCCGCGCCGCGCGCACGGCGGTCTGGCTGTCGGCGAGCGCCGGCAGCTCGGGGCCGAGCGCGGCGGTGTTCAGCTGCCGCAGCGTCGCCGCGGCGCCGGCCACCGCCTGGTGGCGCTGCTCGTAGTACAGCGCCAGCAGCGTCTGCGCGCTTTCGATGTCGGTGTGATACAGCCTGTCGTTGCGCGCCAGCAGGGCGATGCGGGCCCCGAGCAGGCGCAGCTTCAGCTGCTGGCGCAGCATCTTCTCCTGCTCGCCGGTCAGCATCAGTGCCTCGGGCGTGGCGACCTCGTTGATGCGCACCAGGTCGCCGAACTCGGCGCTGATCCAGGCCCGCACCCGCTCCCACGCCGAAGGCGGCGGCGGCGCCGGTGGCGGTTGCGGCGGCTCGGCCTTCTTTGCCGCCGCGCGCGGTGGGGGCTTCGGCGGCAGCGGCGGCGGCGCCGGCGCGTTGGCCATCGGCCAGACGTCGGCGCCGGCGATCAGCTGGTCGAGCTTCAGCGCGATGCCGGTGGTGTCGACGGCAGGCACGGCGCGCAGCCGCTCGATGTCGCGACCGAGCGCACGGCGCAGCGGCGCCCAGCGCGCGGCGTTGGCGGCGGCAAGACGCGCGTCGGCCAGTTCCAGCGCCGCCAGCGCGGTGGCCGGCTGGCGCGTGATCTGGAGGTCGTGCATCGCCAGCGTCACCAGCCGCTCGACTTCGAGCAGGACGATGTCGTCGCGCCCCGCCGCCGCAGGCCCGGCGGGTGCCTCCTCCGCTGCCGCCTGCTCCAGTTCGGCGAGCCGCCTGCCTGCCGCCTCGGCCTGCTTCGCCGCGGCCTCGGCGCGGGCCGTGGCCTCGGCCGCTTCGCGGGCGCGCGACTCGGCGAGCTCGCGCTGCACCGTCGCTTCGCGGCGCGACTCCAGCACGACGTAGGCCAGCGCCAGCAGCAACGCGATCGCGGCCAGCGTCAGCAGCGCGCGGCGGCGGCCATACCGCGGCACGTCGCCGGCGCGTCGCTTCGGCGTCGTCGAGGGCGGGGGTTGAGAGGGAGCTTCGTTCATCGCTGCGACGGTCTTCCAGGCGCCCTCGGGCTGCGCCGGCAGGCTCGGCCGGCGCTCGCCGGCGGGGCGCGGGCAGACCGGGGCGGCCCCGGCGTTGGCGAGCGAGCCGCAACCGGCCGGGATCGAGCCGGTGCGTGCCGATCGCCGCGCACCTGCGCGTCGCGGAACACCCGCCGGCGATGACGGCGCCGAATTCTAGCCGCCGCCCTCGCGCAGGGCGGCAGCGATCGCTGCAGCATCGAGCGCGCACTCCGCCACGCGCTCGTAGCCGGCCTCGCGCAGCCGGTCGGCGATGCGCGGGTGCGAGGCCAGCGCCGTGCCCCGGCGCAGCGCCGCCAGCACCTGCGGCTGCGAGGCCAGCACCCGCGCCAGCGCCGCCACCGCGTCGCTGCTGCTGACGACGCTCGCCAGCCCGTCGTCGCCCGCGGCAAGCACCGACAGCCGTTCGCGCACCTCGTCCGGCACCGACGGCGGCAGCCGCGAATACACCGCCAGCGCCGTGACCTCCGCGCCGGCCCGCGCCAGCTGCTCGCCGAGCCACTCGCGGCCGCCCTGCGCCCGAAGAAGCAGCACGCGCCGCGGCGGCGGCATCGACTGCAGCAGCGGCCACAGCGCTTCGGAGCCGGAGCCGCCCGCGTCGTCGTCGCCGGCCGGCGCGATCACCGCGGCGGCGCCGGCGCCGGCGATCTCGTGCAGGGCCGCGCGCGTGCCGGCGCCGACGGCGGCGATCTCCGTGCCTCGCGGCCACGGAACATCGAGCAGCGTCGCGGTCGCCCGCGCCGACTGCGGGCTGACGAAGACGGCGAGATCGAAGTCCGCCAGCCGCGCCAGCACCGAGCGGGCGTACGCCTCGTCGGGCGCGGCGCCGAACTCGAACGCCGGCAGCCACAGCGCCGGCTGGCCGAGTCGGTTCAGTTCCTCGCAAAGGGCGCGGCCGGCGCTGCCCGGGCGGGTGACGACGACCGTGGCAGCGCCCATGCCGCGCTCAGAGACCGCAGGCAAGTCGACGGCGCGTCCCGAGCATGCGCTGCGGCTTGTCGCCGTGCTCGTCAGCGCGGGTCCGCCGCGCGGGCGGAGATCCTCCGGCCGCTGGCGGCGACTTCGTCACGGCTGCCCGGACCAACACCGATCGACGGCTTGCGCACCGCTTCCGGCCGCCGGCGGCGACGTCCTCACCGCGGCTCAGCCCGGCGCCGGCAGCAGCGCCATCGCGCCGAGCTCTTTAAGCCGCCCGACCACTTCGGCGCCGAGCGCCTCGGCATCGGCCGCGGCTCCGATCGCTTCGGCGGCCACCAGTTCGCCGCTGCGATGGTTGCCGACCCGCGCCCGCAGCCGCAGCCGGCCGTCGGGCTCGATCTCGGCGTAGGCGGCCAGCGGCACCTCGCAGCTGCCGCCGAGCAGCCGCGACACCGCGCGCTCGGCGGCGGTGGCGGCGCGCGTGGCGGCATCCTCCAGCGGCGCCACCAGCGCGGCGGCCTCGCGGTTTGCCGCCAGCACCTCGATGCCGAGCGCGCCCTGCCCCGGCGCCGGCAGGAAGACACTGGTCGGCAGGATCTGGCGGATGCGATCGGCGAGCCCGAGCCGCTTCAGCCCCGCCGCCGCCATCAGCAGGGCGTCGAACTCGCCGCCGTCGAGCTTGCGCAGCCGCGTGCCGACGTTGCCGCGCACCGGGCGGATGTCGAGCTTCGGGAACGCCGCGCGCAGCATCAGCTCACGCCGCAGGCTGGAGGTGCCGACGACGCTGCCGGCGGGCATCGCTTCGAGGCTCTCGTAACGCGGCGAGACGAAGCAGTCGCGCGGATCCTCGCGCACCAGCACCGCCGCCAGCCGATATTGCGGCGCCAGCGTCATCGGCACGTCCTTCAGCGAATGCACGGCGATGTGCGCCCGGCCTTCGGCCAGCGCGACCTCGAGTTCCTTGATGAACAGCCCCTTGCCGCCGACCTTCGACAGCGCCCGGTCGAGGATCTGGTCGCCGCGCGTGGTCATGCCGAGCAGTTCGACGGCGGCGCCGGGATGCAACTGCCGCAACCGGTCGCGCACGTGCTCGGCCTGCCACAGCGCAAGCGGGCTTTCTCGGGTGGCGATGATCCAGGAGGACACGGGACGGCAGCACGGCGGCAAACGGGGCGGATCGTAACGCGGCGTCGGCGGCAGCCGACCGCCCTGCGCCCCAGAGCCCGCGCGTCGGGCGCGCCCATTGCGGCCAGAATCAACGCTTCGCCGTGGCCGCGGACCGCCGATTCCCATGACCCAGATTCGCATTCCCGCCGTCTACATGCGCGGCGGCACCAGCAAGGGGGTGTTCTTCGTCGACCGCGACTTGCCGGCCGATGCGCGCGAACGCGAGCGCATCCTGCTGCGCGTCACCGGCAGCCCAGACCGCTACGGCAAACAGATCGACGGCATGGGCGGCGCCACCTCCAGCACCAGCAAGGTGGTCATCGTCTCCGCTTCGGCGGGGCCGGACTGCGATCTCGACTACCTGTTCGGCCAGGTGGCGATCGACCGGCCGGTGATCGACTGGTCGGGCAACTGCGGCAACCTCACCGCGGCGGTGGGGCCGTTCGCGATCGGCGCCGGGCTCGTGGCCGCGCCCGCCGACGGCATCGCCACGGTCCGCCTGTGGCAGGCCAATCTCGGCCGGCGCATCGTCGCCCGGGTGCCGATGCGCGGCGGCGAGGTGCTGGAGGAAGGCGACTTCGAACTCGACGGCGTCGCCTTTCCCGGCGCCGAGATCGTGCTCGAGTTCATCGACCCCGGCGGAGGCGGCGCGCTGTTTCCGACCGGCGCGCCGATCGACCGGCTCGACGTGCCCGGCGTCGGCTCGATCGAAGCGACGTTGATCGACGCCGGCAACCCGACGATCTTCGTCGACGCCGCGCGCCTCGGCCTTCGCGGCACCGAGCTGCAGCCCGACGTCAACACAAATCCTGCGCTGCTGGCGCTCGTCGAGTCGATCCGCGCCCACGGCGCGGTGGCGATGGGCCTCGCCCGGACCGCGGCGCAGGCGGCCGGCCGCCCGCACACGCCGAAACTCGCCTGCGTGGCGCCGCCCGCGACCTATGTCGCCGCCGGCGGCCGCACCGTGCAGGGATCCGGCATCGACCTCGTGGCGCGCATCTTCTCGATGGGTTCGCTCCACCACGCGATGACCGGCACCGGCGCCGTGGCCATCGCCGCCGCGGCGGCGGTACCGGGCACGCTGGTGCATCGGCTGTCCCCATCGGGCACCGCCGGCCGCGTCCGCTTCGGCCATCCCTCGGGAACGATGAGCGTCGGCGCCGAGGCGAGCCTCCGCGACGGCCAGTGGACGGTCGGCAAGGCGGTGATGAGCCGTTCGGCGCGGCGGCTGATGGAGGGCTGGGTGCGCGTGCCGCCGCCGTGAGGGCGGCCCTCGGCGCCGCGGCGTCAGGCGGCGGTCAATGCGCCGAGGAAACGGTCGTAGGCGGCCACGAAGGCATCCGGCTGCTCGAAGTGCGGCAGCGCGCCGGTCTGAAAGACCGTGAAGGTCCAGTTGCTCCGGCCCTCGACCAGCGCGGTGCCGCGATAGTCGGTGAAGTCGCCGCGCACGCCGTGCGACATCCACACCGGCAGCGCCAGCTTGTCGTAGACCGCGTGGATGTCGGCGCTGAACATCGCCCCGGAGACGAAACACAGCGGCGCATGTTCCGCGCCCGGCTGGCCGGTGGTGAGGACGTCGTAGCGCCACAGGTCCTCGTCGATCGCGTCGGAGCCCCAGGTGCGCCGCAGGAAGTAGCGGATCACGCCCGGCCGCGTCAACCCGCGGAACACCGCCCTGCCCCAGCCCGGCCCGCGCAGCGCCCGGTACAGCAGCGGCATCGCAAAGGTGCTCCCCTCCGGCCCGCGCCGCGACCGGCCGCCGGCAAAGCCGGTCGGGCTGACCAGCGCCAGGCTGCGAAACAGTCCGGGCGCCTCGACCGCGGCGCGGGCGAGGAACTCGCACGACAGCGACAGCGACAGCGCATCGATCGGCGCCTTGCCGCCGCGGGCGCCGATTTCCCGCGCCATCGCCAGCACGGCGTCGGTCATCAGCCGCGGCGTGTAGGCGCGGTCGCTGCGCTCGGAGAAGCCGAAGCCCGGCAGATCGAGCGCGAAGACGCGGCGCGAGGCCCGATAGTGCTCGTACAGCGGCCGGACCTCGGCCGCCGACGCGGCGGCGTTGACGCTGTGCACGAGGAGCATCGGCGGGCCGCTGCCGGCCACGTAGGCGCTGAGCCGGCCGGCAGGGCTGGCGAACTCGAAGCGATCGCCGCCGAGGGCGGGGGGAAGGGAATCGGACATGAGGCGAGCATCGCACACGGCGCGAGGAACGCCGACGTCTGCCGGCCACGACTGTCCGAACCTGCTCCTGTGCGCATCGATGGACGAGCGACGCGCCGGCGGCGCGAAGGCCCGACGCATGCCTGCCCCGAATCCGGCGCGCTCCGCGCGCGGCTTGCAGGAGGCAGCCTTCGGCGAGTTGACCCGCGGCTACGCCGCCGGGTCGAACGAGCCGGGATATTCCGGCGGCGCGGCCGTCCGGAACATCAGGTGTTGCTCACCTTGATCGTCGGGATCTTCAGCGACATGTCCTTCGCCTTGGCGGCGATGCGCACCGCCACCTTGCGCGCGATCGCCTTGTAGATCATGGCGATGTCGCTGTCGGGCTCGGCCACCACCGTCGGCCTTCCGGAGTCGGTCTGCTCGCGGATGCGGATGTCGAGCGGCAGCGACCCCAGCACCTCGGCGCCGAAGTCCTTCGCCATCTTCTGCGCCCCGCCTTCGCCGAAGATGTGTTCGGCGTGGCCGCACTTGCTGCACACGTGGATGGCCATGTTCTCGACCACGCCGACGATCGGCACCCCAACCTTCTCGAACATCTTGAAGCCCTTGCGGGCGTCGATCAGGGCGATGTCCTGCGGCGTGGTGACGATCACGGCGCCGGTGACCGGCACCTGCTGCGACAGGGTGAGCGCGATGTCGCCGGTGCCGGGCGGCATGTCGACGACCAGGTAGTCGAGGTCGTGCCAGTTGGTCTGCATCAGCAGCTGCTGCAGCGCCTGCGTGACCATCGGCCCGCGCCAGACCATCGGCTGGTCGGGGTCGATCAGGAAGCCGATCGAACTCGCCTCGATGCCGTGGCCGACCAGCGGCTCCAGCGTCTGGCCGTCGCCGGTGGCCGGCTTGTCGGTGATGCCGAGCATCAGCGGCTGGCTCGGGCCGTAGATGTCGGCATCGAGGATGCCGACCTTGGCGCCCTCGGCGGCCAGGGCCAGCGCCAGGTTCACCGCCACCGTGCTTTTGCCCACGCCGCCCTTGCCGGAGGAGACGGCAACGATGTTCTTGACGTTGCCGAGCACCTTCAGCCCGCGCTGCACGGTGTGGGCGACGATCTTCACCTTGATGTTCGGCTCGACCTTCTCCACCCCCGGCACTCGCCTGGCGGCGGCGACCAGCATCCGGGAGAGCGGCTCGATCTGGCTCCTGGCCGGGTAGCCCAGCTCGAGGTCGAACGCGACCGTGCCGCCGTCGATCTTCAGGTTCTTCAGCTGCCGCGTCGAGACGAAATCCTTGTCGGTGTTCGGATCGATGACGGTCTTCAGCTGCTCCAGCAGCGCGGCTTCGGTGATGGCGGACATGAGTGTTCCCGTGGTGTTTTCGCGTCTTGCAGGCAGTCTAGCGGAGCACCGCCGGGGGTATGTCCGCGCGCGGCTTCCGGTCATTCGATGGAATTGGCGGTGCTGCCCGATCCAGCGTGCCGCGCGGCCGGCCAGCGCTTGCCTCGAGCGGGTGGCTCCGATTCCATCGCCTGCCTCACCGCCGCCTTCGTTGGACGCGGCCCTGGCGGTCGCCGATCGATCGCTGCCCCGGCTCGCGTCGATAGCGCCGCCCGCCGGCCCGCCATAACCGCCGCGACGAAACGGCCGCAGAAACCGGCGGCCCGCAGCCCGCCCCTACAATCGCGTCCATGGCTCGCCAACTCTTCGTCACCACCGCGCTTCCGTACGCCAACGGCGCGCCGCACATCGGCCACGTGATGGAGTACATCCAGGCCGACATCTGGGTGCGCTTCCAGCGCATGCTCGGCCACGAGGTGCACTTCGTCTGCGCCGAGGACGGGCACGGGGCGCCGATCATGATCGCCGCCGAAAGGGCCGGCCTGCCGCCGCAGCAGTACATCGCCCCGATGCGCGCGGCGCGGCAGCAGTTTCTCGACGGCTTTCACGTCGGCTTCGACCACTGGCACACGACCGACTCGCCGGAGAACGTCGAGCTGGCGCAGTCGATCTACCGCGCCCTGCGCGCCAACGAGCTGATCGACATCCGCCGCATCGAGCAGTTCTACGACCCGGTCAAGGGCATGTACCTGCCCGACCGCTACATCAAGGGCACCTGCCCGAAGTGCGGCGCCAAGGACCAGTACGGCGACAACTGCGAGGTCTGCGGCAGCACCTACGCGCCGACGGATCTGAAGGACCCCTACTCGGCGCTGACCGGGGCGAAGCCGGAGCTGCGCGCCTCCGAGCACTACTTCTTCCGCCTGTCGGACCCGCGCTGCGTCGAGTTCCTCAAGGGCTGGACCGCCGGCCGCAACCGCCGCGGCGAGCCGCACCTTCAGCCCGAGGTCTTCGCCAAGACCCAGGAGTGGCTGGGCGAAGGCGGCAAGGGGCTCACCGACTGGGACATCTCGCGCGATGAGCCGTACTTCGGCATCCCGATCCCCGATGCGCCGGGAAAGTTCTTCTACGTCTGGTTCGAGGCGCCGATCGGCTACCTGGCGTCGCTGAAGCACTACTTCGACAGCGGGAAAGCGCGGGCGCGCGGCGAGGCGCGCGGCTACGAGGAGTTCGTCGCCGCGCCGGAGGTCGAGCAGGTCCACTTCGTCGGCAAGGACATCGTCTACTTCCACACCCTGTTCTGGCCGGCGATGCTGCAATTCTCCGGCCGCAAGGTGCCCGATGCCGTCTACGTGCACGGCTTCATCACCGTCAGCGGCGAGAAGATGAGCAAGAGCCGCGGCACCGGCATCGACCCGCTGCGCTACCTGCAGCTCGGCATGAATCCCGAGTGGTTCCGCTACTACGTGGCGGCGAAGCTGAACGCGCACGTCGAGGACCTCGACTTCAATCCCGACGACTTCATGGCGCGGGTGAACAGCGATCTCGTCGGCAAGTACGTCAACATCGCCAGCCGCGCCGCGAGCTTCCTGCAGCGGAACTTCGACGGCCGCATCAGCCTGCCGCGCGACCCCTCCGGCGCGCCCACCGGCAGCACCGCGGTGGCGCTGGCCGCCGCCGACGAGATCGCCGGGTTCATCGAGGGGCGCGAGTTCGGCAAGGCGCTGCGCGAGGTGATGCGGGTGGCCGACTTCGCCAACGAGCACTTCGACCGCCACAAGCCGTGGGATCTGGCCAAGGACCCCGCCAGCCGCGACCTGCTGCACGCGGTGGTGAGCGACGTGATCGGCTGCTTCCGCATCCTGACGATCTTCCTCGCGCCGGTGCTGCCCGCCACCGCCGAGCGGGTTGCGCGCGAGCTGTTCGGCATGGACCGGCCGTTTACCTGGGACGACATCGGCCGCACGCCGGAGAAGCTCGCGCCGTACAAGCACCTGCTGACCCGCGTCGAGGCGAAGCAGCTCGACGCCCTGTTCGAGGCGCCGCCTTCGGCCGAGGACAAGCCGCTGCCCGGCGGCGCGGCGATCGCCGAGACGGTCGGCATCGAGGATTTCGCCAGGCTCGACCTGAGGATCGCGAGGATCGTCGCCGCCGAGCCGGTCGAGGGCTCCGACAAGCTGCTGAAGCTCACGCTCGACTTGGGCGAAAGCCGGCACCGCACCGTGTTCGCCGGCATCAAGGCGGCCTACAAGCCGGAGGCGCTGGTGGGCCGGCTGACGGCGATGGTGGCGAACCTGGCGCCGCGCAAGATGAAATTCGGCTTGAGCGAGGGCATGGTGCTCGCCGCCAGCCACGCCGACGAGAAGGC
>CAYLZU010000046.1:0-15794 GCA_964388005.1 uncultured Burkholderiaceae bacterium | reverse complement strand
CGGCCGGTGCGGCCGATGCGGTGCACGTAGTCCTCGGGCACGTTGGGCAGGTCGAAGTTCACCACGTGCGGCAACTGTTCGATGTCGAGCCCGCGGGCAGCGATGTCGGTCGCCACCAGGGTCTGCAATTCGCCGCTCTTGAAGGCGGCCAGCGCCCGGGTGCGCGCGTTCTGGCTCTTGTTGCCGTGGATCGGCATCGCGCTGATGCCGTTCTTCTCGAGCTGCGCCGCCAGGCGGTTGGCGCCGTGTTTGGTGCGCGTGAACACCAGCACCTGATACCAGGAGTTGTCCTTGATCAGGTGCGCCAGCAGTTCGCTCTTGCGCTTGGCGTCGACCGGCAGCACCTTCTGCGCCACCGCTTCGACGGTCGAGTTGCGCGGCGTGACCTGGATCGCCAGCGGATCGTGCAGCAATCCGGTGGCGAGTGCGCGGATCTCGTCGGAGAAGGTGGCCGAGAACAGCAGGTTCTGCCGCTTCTTCGGCAGGATGGCCAGGATGCGCTTGATGTCGGGCATGAAGCCCATGTCGAGCATGCGGTCGGCCTCGTCGAGCACCAGGACCTCGACCTTCGACAGGTCGATGGTGCGCTGGCCATGGTGGTCGAGCAGGCGTCCGGGCGTGGCAACGACGATGTCGACGCCGCGCTTCAAGGCGTCGATCTGCGGGTTGATGTTGACGCCGCCGAAGATCACTGCCGACTTCGGCGACACATGCCTGCCGTAGACGCGCACGCTCTCTTCGACCTGCGCCGCAAGTTCGCGCGTCGGCGTGAGGATCAGCACGCGGATCGTGCGGCGGCCGCTGGCGGGATGTTCGGTGAGGCGATGCAGGATCGGCAGCACGAAGCCGGCGGTCTTGCCGGTGCCGGTCTGGGCGCCGGCGAGCAGGTCGCGGCCTTCGAGCACGGCGGGAATCGCCTGCAACTGGATGGGGGTCGGCGTCGTGTAGCCGACTTCGGTGACCGCGCGCACGAGCGCGTCGGACAAGCCGAGGCTTGCAAAAGACATCGGGTGGCTCTCAAGTGGTCGGCCTGCCGCCGGAAATCGAAGGTCGACTTCTCAGGCGTTCATCGACCAGCCGACTGCAGACGAACGGGGTGGTAAAGCAGGTCAGGATTGACTGCGGCGATGAACCGTCGGGAGTTTCACGACGGCGCTGGTCACATGCCGCGAGGCGCAGTGTATCAGCAGGCTGTCATCACGCCGCTGCGAACAACGAGCGGGATGGCAGGGCACTTCAGTCGATCCCCTTTGACTCGAAGATCCGGACCGGAATCTGACCGGCAAGAGGACGTCCGGGGAATCGAGGCCATTCGCTGTCTGGAAAGAGGAGGTCCGAGGAATCCTGGCTGTCCGCTGCCAAGCGGCTGCGGTCCGGCCGAATCTGCCGGCGGAGCCGGTCGCGGCTTTCGTCGGCAACGCAGCCGTTCCGGACTCGCGGTCACGGCGCGACCAACAACCGCAGTCGGCCAAGTGCAGTCAGCTACGGCAGGCGGCTTCTCGGTGTCTCAACTCAGATATCAGCGCCCGCTGCTCTGCGTCGGCCAAGCATGCGCGACCGCACCCAGCGCACCGCCCACCGCAGCCACTGCCTCATCCGGACGTCAACGCGGAACGGTTGATCGGCGGGATTCGCCGAAAGCCAGCCGAGCAAGCCTGGATTGAGATTTGCGAGGCGCCAAGGGCAGCCCTGGGATCGAGTGCCGCCTGGGTCCGGGCTCCCCCGCGCCGCCGCAGGCCGCACCAATCCAGGCGGGCGCTGCTCCAGGTGCGATGCCGCTCTCGGATGCCGTAGCGCTGCGGCGCCTTGGCACGAAGGTTGCTGCCAGCAGTGGCATTGGCTTTCCGCGCATGTCCCTCCCATCCGAACCCGCCGCGCCGCTGCGCGTCTTGTTGATCGACGACGGCGCGCGCCGGGTGCGCCTGATCCGCGATGAGCTCGTAGCCCAGGGCCACGAGGTCGTGGGCGTGATGGACTCGGCGCGTGTGATCCACGACGCGGTCGAACGGTTGCTGCCCGATGCCGTCATTGTCGACAGCGACAGTCCGAGCCGCGACACCCTGGAGCACCTGGCGGCACTGTCCGGCCGCAATCCGCGCCCGGTCGTCGTGTTCGCCGAGGACGCCGCAGACGAGCCGATGCGCCGCGCCATGGCGGCAGGCGTCAGCGCCTATGTGGTCGCGGGGTTGCAGCCGCAGCGCGTGGCCTCGGTGTTGCGCGTGGCCATCGTCCGCTTCGAGCAGGAGCGCCAGTTGCGCACCGAGCTCGCCGACGCGCGGCGGCAGCTGAGCCAGCGCAAGGTGGTCGAGCGCGCCAAGGGGCTGCTGATGAGGCGCCACGGCCTCGCCGAGGACGAGGCGTACGCACTGCTGCGCAAGAGGGCGATGGACAAGGGCCTGAAGCTCGCGGAACTGGCGCAGCGGGTGGTGGACGCGGCCGACCTTCTCGGCTGAGCGGCCCTGCGGCGCCGATGTGGCGGCGCACCATGGACGTGCTCGCCCGCTCGACTTGGAGCGCCGGCAGCCCGTTTCCGCCGCCTTTCGGTGCAAAACCCCCTTCCAAACCCATCGTTTCCCCTGGCACGGCGTTTGCGTGGCGATGTCCACGGAGTCCAACGACGGTCTCTGAACGCGGAAGACAGCCGCCAATGGCGGCGGCGGCCTTCCAGACGACGGCGTCTACACGTCCCGCGCATTCGAGCCGGGGCCGTGCAGACGCCGTTTTTGTTTGTTCACCGTCTTCGCAGGGGGTGCAGCGATGAATCAGCCAATCAAGGATCTCGATATGACACGTCGTCGTGTGGTGGGTGCCGCGGCCGGGGCCGCGGCGGTGGGCCTGGTGCCGGGTCTTCGGTCCGTGGTCCATGCGCAGGGCTCGGACAGGCCGGAAAAGGAGGAGGTCAAGATCGGCTTCATCCCGCTGACCGACTGCGCCAGTGTCGTGATGGCCAGCGTGCTCGGCTTCGACAAGAAGCATGGCATCCGGATCGTCCCGACCAAGGAAGCCAGCTGGGCCGGCGTGCGCGACAAGCTCGTCAACGGCGAGCTCGACATGGCGCACGTGCTGTACGGACTCGTCTATGGCGTGCATCTCGGCGTGGGCGGCCCGAAGAAGGACATGGCGGTGCTGATGACCCTCAACAACAACGGGCAGGGTCTGACGCTGTCGAAGAAGCTCGCCGACAAGGGCGCGGTGAACGTCGAGTCGCTGGCCAAGCTGATGGCCAGCGAGCGGCGCGAATACACCTTCGCGCAGACCTTCCCCACCGGCACGCACGCCATGTGGCTGTACTACTGGCTGGCCAGCGCCGGGATCAACCCGATGAGGGACGCCAAGGTCATCACCGTGCCCCCGCCGCAGATGGTGGCGAACATGCGGGTGGGGAACATGGACGGCTACTGCGTCGGCGAGCCGTGGAATCATCGCGCCATCATCGATGGCATCGGCATCTCGGCGGCGACATCGCAGGATGTCTGGCCCGATCATCCGGAGAAGGTGGTCGGCACGACCGCCGACTTCGTCAGGAAGCACCCGAACACCTGTCGCGCCGTGATCATGGCTGTGCTCGAAGCCGGCCGCTGGATCGACGCCAGCCTGCAGAACAAGCTGAAGATGGCCGAGACCATCGCCGAGAAGAGCTACGTCAACACTAGCGTCGACGCGATCAACCAGCGCATCCTCGGCCGCTACCAGAACGGCCTGGGCAAGACCTGGGACGACGCCAATCCGATGAGATTCTTCAACGACGGGCTGGTGAACTACCCGTACCTGTCCGACGGCATGTGGTTTCTCACGCAGCACAAGCGCTGGGGCCTGTTGAAGGAGCACCCCGACTACCTCGGCGTGGCCAAGGCCATCAATCAGACCGAGCTGTACAAGCAGGCGGCCTCGGCGCTGAAGGTGAGCGTCCCGAAGAGCGACCTGCGCAGCAGCAAGCTCATCGACGGCATGGTCTGGGACGGCAAGGATCCGGCCAGGTATGCCGACTCGTTCAGGGTCCGCGCCGCCGTGGCCTGAGCCCCTCCGCACCTTTCGAACTGGAGATCTGTCATGGTGGCTGCTGCATTCCGCGCGGTGGCCGGTGTCAAGCCGCGCACCGACCGTCCGTTACCTTTGACGCCAGCAACCGCGCCCGCCGCGGAGGCGGCCGCGCCGCGCGCCGCACCCTCGCCCGCGCCAACCGAGCCGACCGCGCCGACCGCACCGCCCGCAAGGGTGACTGCTGCCGCTGTCGCGCCGGCCTGGCGCGGGCTGTTGCGGCGCATGCTGGCCCGCGTCGTGCCCGCCATCGCTGGCCTGGCGCTGCTGGTTGGCATCTGGGCGCTCGCCACCAAGGAAAGCGGCGCCTTTCCCACGCCAGCGGCCACCTTTGACGCCGCCGCGAAGCTGTTCGCCGACCCGTTTTACCGCAACGGCCCCAACGACCAGGGCATCGGCTGGAACGTGCTCAACTCGCTCGAGCGCGTCGGCCTCGGCTTCGGGCTGGCGGCGCTGGTGGGCATCCCGCTCGGCTTCCTGATCGGGCGCTTCGCGACGCTCAACGCGATGGTGGCGCCGCTGATCAGCCTGCTGAAACCGGTCTCGCCGCTGGCCTGGCTGCCGATCGGGCTGCTGCTGTTCAAGGCCGCCAACCCGGCGGCCATCTGGACGATCTTCATCTGCTCGATCTGGCCGATGGTCATCAACACCGCGGTCGGGGTGCAGAAGGTGCCGCAGGACTACCTGAACGTGGCCCGCGTCCTGAACCTGAGCGAATGGAGAATCGCCACGCGCATTCTGCTGCCGAGCGTGATGCCGTACCTGCTGACCGGCGTGCGCCTGTCGGTCGGAACGGCCTGGCTGGTGATCGTCGCCGCGGAGATGCTGACCGGCGGCGTCGGCATCGGTTTCTGGGTGTGGGACGAGTGGAACAACCTGAACGTCGCCCACATCCTGATCGCCATCGCCGTCATCGGCCTGGTCGGTCTTCTGCTCGAGTGGATGCTGGTGTCCCTGGCGCATCGCTTCGAGTACGTCGCCTGAGGAGGGCCGCCGGATGAAACCGATGCTGAGCATTCAGGGCGTGGGGATGACCTTCGCCACCCGGCGCGGCCCCTTCGTGGCGCTGCGCGACATCGATCTCGAGGTGCATCGCGGCGAGTTCGTCAGCCTGATCGGCCACTCCGGCTGCGGCAAGAGCACGCTGCTGAACCTGGTGGCGGGGCTGATCGCGCCGACGCAGGGCGTGCTGCTGCTCGACGACCGCGAGCTCAAGGGCCCCGGCCCCGACCGCGGCGTGGTGTTCCAGAACCATTCGCTGCTGCCCTGGCTGAGCTGCGCCGACAACGTGCTGCTGGCCGTGGAGCGTGTCTTCGGCGAACGTGAGTCGCGCGCGCAGCTGCAGGCGCGGGCGCTGGCCGCGCTCGACCTGGTGGGGCTGAGCGCCGCCAGGGACAAGCGCCCGGGCGAGATTTCCGGCGGCATGAAGCAGCGCGTCGGCATCGCGCGCGCGCTGGCCATGGAGCCGAAGATGCTGCTGATGGACGAGCCCTTCGGCGCGCTCGATGCCCTGACGCGCGCGCGGCTGCAGGACGAGCTGATGAACATCGTGCAGCGAACCGGCTCGACCGTGCTGATGGTGACGCACGACGTCGACGAGGCCGTGCTGCTGTCCGACCGCATCGTGATGCTGACCAACGGCCCGGCAGCGACGATCGGCGAAATCCGTGCCGTGCCGCTGCCGCCGCTGCGCCGGGCGCCGCGCAACCGGCTCGAGATGGCGCATGACGCCGGCTACCTCGCCAGCCGGGAGGCGGTGCTCGAGTTCCTGTACCACAAGCAGACGCACGTGGAGGCGACGGTATGAAGCGCGACGCACTGCCGGGCGGGCGGCGGCAGCGGCTGGTGGTCGTCGGCAACGGCATGGCCGGCATGCGCACGGTCGAGGAGCTGCTGCGACTCGCCCCCGAGCTCTACGACATCACGGTGTTCGGGGCCGAGCCGCACCCGAACTACAACCGCATCCTGCTCAGTTCGGTGCTCGCCGGCGAGCAGGCGCTGGAGGAGATCGTGCTGAACCCGCGCGGGTGGTACGCGCAGCACGGCATCGCCCTGCATGCCGGCAAGCCGGTGACCCGCATCGACCGCGTCCGACGCGTCGTGGTCGCCGCCGATGGCACCACCGCAACCTACGACCGGCTGCTGCTGGCCACCGGCTCGCTGCCGTTCATCCTGCCGGTGCCCGGCAAGGACCTCGCGGGCGTCATCTGCTACCGCGACATCGCCGATACGGAGGCGATGATCGACGCCGCGGCGAAGTACGGCCGCGCGGTGGTGATCGGCGGCGGGCTGCTCGGCCTGGAGGCGGCCAACGGCCTGAGCAGGCGCGGCATGCAGGTCACCGTGGTGCACCTGATGCCCTGGCTGATGGAGCGGCAGCTCGACGAAGTCGCCGGCCGGCTGCTGCAACGCAGCCTGGAGGAGCGGGGCATCCGCTTCGAGCTCGGTGTGCAGACGGAGGCGCTGATCCCGGGTCCGGACCAGCGTGTGGCGGCGGCGCGGCTCAAGGACGGTCGCCTGATCCCGGCCGAGCTGGTGGTGATGGCGGTCGGCATCCGCCCCAACACCGAGCTGGCCGAAGCCTGTAGCCTGCATTGCCAGCGCGGCGTCGTCGTCAACGACACGATGCAGACCGTGACCGACCCGCGCATCTACGCGGTCGGCGAGTGCGCGGCGCACCGCGGCATCGCCTATGGCCTGGTGGCGCCGCTGTTCGAGCAGGCCAAGGTCTGCGCCACGCACCTGGCGCAGTTCGGCATCGGCCGCTATACGGGCAGCCAGGTCTGCACCAAGCTCAAGGTCACCGGCATCGAGCTGTTCTCCGCCGGACAGTTCATGGGCGGCGAGGGCACCGAGGAGATCGTGCTGTCCGACCCGGTCGGCGGCGTCTACAAGAAGCTGGTGCTCAGGGACGACAGACTGGTCGGCGCCTGCCTTTACGGCGAAACGGCCGACGGCACCTGGTACTTCAAGCTGCTGCGCCAGGGCCGGCCGGTGGCCGACATCCGCGACCGGCTGATGTTCGGCGAGCGTTCGCTGGGCGATGCCGGCCACCAAGGGGTGAACAAGGCCGCCGCGATGGCCGACAGCGACGAGGTCTGCGGCTGCAACGGCGTGACCAAGGGCGCCATCTGCCGCGCCATCAAGAGCAAGGGCCTGTTCACGCTCGACGACGTGCGCAAGCACACCAAGGCCAGCGCCAGCTGCGGCAGCTGCACCGGGCTGGTGGAGCAGCTGCTGATGGCCACCGCCGGCGGCGACTACAGCGCCGCGCCCAAGACCAAGGCCATCTGCGGCTGCACCGACCACGGCCACCAGGCCGTGCGCGACGCGATCCGCGACCAGCACCTGCTGACCATCGCCGAGGTCTTCCGTGCGCTGCAGTGGCGAACGCCGAACGGTTGCAGCACCTGCCGCCCGGCCATCAACTACTACCTGCTGAGCACCTGGCCCAAGGAGGCGAAGGACGATCCGCAGAGCCGCTTCATCAACGAGCGCAGCCACGCCAACATCCAGAAGGACGGCACCTACAGCGTCGTTCCCCGCATGTGGGGCGGCGAGACCAGCGCCGCCGAGCTGCGCCGCATCGCCGACGTGGTGGACAAGTACAAGATCCCCACCGTCAAGGTCACCGGCGGCCAGCGCATCGACATGCTGGGCGTGAGGAAGGAAGACCTGCCCGCGGTGTGGAAGGACCTGGCCATGCCCAGCGGCCACGCCTACGCCAAGGCGCTGCGCACGGTGAAGACCTGTGTCGGAGCCGAGTGGTGCCGCTTCGGTACCCAGGACAGCACGCAGATGGGTAAGGATCTGGAGCGGGCGCTGTGGCGCATGTACGCGCCGCACAAGGTCAAGCTGGCGGTGAGCGGCTGCCCGCGCAACTGCGCCGAGGCCGGCATCAAGGACGTCGGCGTGATCGGCGTCGACAGCGGCTGGGAGATCTACGTCGGCGGCAACGGCGGCATCAAGACCGAGGTGGCGCAGTTCCTGTGCAAGGTCAGGACGTCCGACGAGGTGCTCGAATACTGCGGCGCCTTCCTGCAGCTGTACCGGCTGGAGGGCTGGTACCTGGAGCGCACCTGCCATTACATCGCCCGGGTGGGCCTCGACCACGTGAAGAAGGAGATCCTCGACGACGCGCCCGGCCGCCGGGCGCTGTGGGAGCAGCTGCAGTTCAGCCTGGACGGCGAGCCCGACCCGTGGTTCGAGTTCGAGAAGGCGCAGGTCGACCTGCGGCAGTTCGTACCGCTGACGCCCGCGGTCAACGCGGCGGCCGCCGCGACAGCCGTCCCGGCCGTCGGCGAGGAGCAGGGCGCATGAACGCCGTGGTCCAGGACACCGGCTGGGTCGACGTCTGCGCCGTGGCCGACATCCCCGAGCTCGGCGCGCGCCGCGTCGCGCGGCCGGCCGGACTGCCGGTGGCGCTGTTCCGCACCCGCGGCGATGCGGTCTATGCGCTGCTGGACCGGTGCCCGCACAAGGGCGGACCGCTATCCCAGGGCATCGTCGGTGCGGAGCACGTCGCCTGCCCGCTGCACAACTGGGCCATCGCACTGGCCGATGGCCGCGCGCGCGAGCCCGACGTCGGCTGCACGCCGGTTTTCCGCTGCCGCGTCGAAGCCGGCCGTGTACTGCTCGACGCCGACGAGCTGGCCGCGCTCGCGCTCGACCTGCCCGCCCCCGTGGCCGGGCCCTGCCGGCACGGCTGAAGCGTGGCCCAGGTGGACCGCCCGATGTCGCGGCAGACCAGGACCACCTGCCCGTACTGCGGCGTGGGCTGCGGCGTGGTGGTGTCGCACGAGGCCGGCCGCATCACCGGTGTGAGTGGCGATCCGGAGCACCCGGCCAACCGCGGCCGCCTGTGCAGCAAGGGCCAGAGCCTGCACCTGACGGTCACGCCCGAGGTCACGGCGCAGGTGCGCGCGCTGCACCCGATGCGCCGCGCCGCGCGCGGCGGCGCGCTGGCGCGCGTGAGCTGGGAGGCGGCGGTCGACGAAGCCGCCACGCGCATCGCGACGCTGGTGCGCGCGCACGGCCCCGACGCGGTCGGGTTCTACCTCAGCGGCCAGCTGCTCACCGAGGACTACCACGCCTTCAACAAGCTGGCCAAGGCGCTGGTGTTCACCAACCACGTCGACACCAACTCGCGCCTTTGCATGAGCAGCGCGGTGGCCGGCCACAAGGCCAGCTTCGGCGCCGACAGCGTGCCGGCCTGCTACGACGACATCGACCACGCGGCCAGCGTCTTCATCACCGGCAGCAACCTGGCCTGGGCGCACCCGGTGCTGTACCGCCGGCTCGAGGCGGCGCGTGCGCGCAACCCGGCGCTGCGCGTGATCGTCGCCGACCCGCGCCGCACCGAGACCGCCGCCGAGGCCACGCTGCACCTGCCGCTGCTGCCGGGCACCGACGTGGTGCTGCACCACGCGATGCTGCACGTGATGCTGTGGGAGTCGCTGATCGACCCTGCCTACATCGCCGCCCACACCAGCGGCTTCGCCGCTCTGCGCGACCGTGTGCGCGAGTTCACTCCGGAGCACGCGGCGCGGGTGTGCGGGCTGAAGGCGGCCGACATCGTCACCGCGGCGCGCTGGTTCGCCGGCCTGCAGGACGACGGCACGCGCTCGCCGACACTGTCGATGTGGTGCCAGGGACTGAACCAGAGCGCGAGCGGCACCGACAAGAACACGACGCTGCTGAACCTGCACCTGGCTACCGGCCAGATCGGCCGCCCCGGCGCCGGCCCGCTGAGCCTGACCGGCCAGCCCAACGCGATGGGCGGGCGCGAGGTCGGCGGCCTGGCCCACCTGCTGCCCGGCCACCGCGCAGTGGCCGATGCTGCTCACCGCGCCGAGGTGGCGGCGCTGTGGGGCGTGCGCGAGCTGCCGGCGGTGCCGGGCAAGGCGGCGATCGACATGTTCCGCGCCGCCGCCGACGGCGAGATCAAGGCGCTGTGGATCGTCTGCACCAACCCGGCGAATAGCCTGCCCGACCAGAAGCTGGTGCGCCGTGCGCTCGAGCGCGCCGAATTCGTCATCGTGCAGGAGGCCAGCCGCACTGCCGCCACGGTGGACTTCGCCGACCTGCTGCTGCCGGCTGCCAGCTGGGCCGAGAAGGAAGGCACGGTCACCAACAGCGAACGCTGTATCAGCCGCGTGCGAGCGGCCGTGCCGCCGCCTGGCGAGGCGCGCGCCGACTGGGCCATCGCGGCGGCGGTGGGGCGGCGTCTCGAGCGCCTGCTGCCGGAGCGGCGCGTGCCCGAACGGGCGGGCCGCTCGATGTTCGACTGGCCCGACGTCCACGCGGTGTGGCTGGAGCACCGCGAGGCCACGCGCGGCCGCGATCTCGACATCACCGGGCTCACCTGGGCGGCGCTGGACACGCCGCGCCAGTGGCCCGCACCCGAGGCCGCGCCGGCCGGGCGCGCGCGCCTGTTCGCCGATGGCCGCTTTCTCACGCCCGACGGCCGCGCCCGCTTCAGCGCGCCGGCCTGGACGCCCACCGCCGAAGCGCGCGACGCGCACTACCCGATGGCGCTGACCACCGGCCGGCTGCGCGACCAGTGGCACAGCATGACGCGCACCGGCACGCTGGGGCGCCTGCTGGCGCACCGCAGCGTGCCCACCGTCGACCTGCACCCGCAGGAACTGGCGCGGCGCCGGCTGGAGCCCGGCGACCTGGTCACGGTGAAGTCGCGCCGCGGCACGCTGGTGCTGCCGGTGCAGGCCGACGACGGCGTGCCGCCGGCGCAGGCCTTCATCGCCATGCACTGGGGCGAGGAGGCGCTGGGCGGCGGCAATGCCCCGGGGGTCAATGCGCTCACGCTGCCCGCGGTGTGCCCGCAGTCGAGACAGCCCGAGCTGAAGCACGCCGCAGTGCGCATCGAGCCCGCCCGCTTGCCCTGGCAGCTGGTGGCTGCTGCGTGGCAGCCGGCCGGCGAGGCACTGGCCCTGCGCGAGGCGTTGCACGCGCGGCTGCGCGACGGTGCCTGGGCCTATGCGAGCGTGCTGCCGTTCGGGCGCGACGACGGCCGGCGCCTGGGCCTGCGGCTGCAACTGGCCGCGGCTGCCGACCCGGGCGCTGATGCGGTGGCCGAGCTGGCCGAGGCACTGCGGCTGCACGAAGGGCGGCTGCTGCATTACGTCGATGTCCGAGCCGGCCGCAGCCGTCGCGCGCGCATCGACGACGCCGGGCGTCTGTGCGGATTCCTGCTCGCCGGCGACATCGCCGCCGCGGGCTGGATGTTCGAGTGGCTGCAAGCCGACCGCGAGGTCAGCCGTTTCTCGGCCGCGCTGCTGTCGGGCAGCCGCCGGCCGCCCGCGGCGGCCGGACCGGAGCGCGGGGCCGTGGTCTGCAGCTGCAACGACGTGACCGTCGCCGACATCGCGCAGGCGCTGCGGGGCGTTGTCGACGCCGGCGCGCGGGCTGACGCTGCCGAATGGCTGGCGGCGGTACAGCGGGCCACGGGCTGCGGTACGACCTGCGGCGCGTGTCTGCCGGCGCTCAAGCGTCAGGTCCACGGCGCTGACCGGCCGCAGCCTGCCGGTGTCTGAGGGTTGGCGATGGGTCTGTCACCGGCGGCAGCGGGGCGCGTCACGCTGGTGGGCGCCGGTCCCGGGCTGGCCGACTTGCTGACCGTGCGTGCGGTCAAGGTGCTGCGCCGGAGCACGGTGGCGCTGGTCGACGACCTGGTCGACACGGGCGTGCTGCGCTATCTGCGCCGCGGCGCGCGGGTGGTGCCGGTGGGCAGGCGTGGCGGCTGCGTCAGCACGCCGCAGTCGTTCATTCACCGGCTGATGGTGGCCGAGGCGCGCCGTGGCGAGCAGGTGGTGCGGCTGAAGGGTGGCGACCCGTTTGTGTTCGGCCGCGGCGGCGAAGAGGTCGATGCGCTGCGCGAGGCCGGCATCGAGGTCGACGTGATCAGCGGTCTGACGGCGGGCATCGCCGGGCCGGCGGCCATCGGCATTCCGGTGACCGACCGGCGCTGCGCGCCGGGGGTGGTGCTGGTCACCGGGCATAGCCGGGTCGGCGGCGAGGGTCCTGACTGGGCGGCGCTGGCACGCTGCGGCCTGACGCTGGTCATTTACATGGGCACGCAGCGTGCGGCCGAGATCGTGCAGGCGCTGCGGGCTGGCGGCCTGGCCGAAGACACGCCGGCGTCGGTGATCAGCGCCGCGCACACCGCGCGCCAGCGCCGTGCGCGCTGCACGCTGGGCAGTCTGGTGCAGTCGTTGCGGGCC
This sequence comes from uncultured Burkholderiaceae bacterium, assembly GCA_964388005.1. Classification (GTDB taxonomy): domain Bacteria; phylum Pseudomonadota; class Gammaproteobacteria; order Burkholderiales; family Burkholderiaceae_F; genus JADJWR01. The sequence goes on along the minus strand of CAYLZU010000046.1, from coordinate 3,516 downwards.
GAGCCGCAGCTGGACAGCCCGGCGGTGCTGGTCATCGGCGCCGTCGCCGCGCGGGGGAGGCGGCGGCAGTCCGGGCCTGCGGCGTGGTCGAAGCCGACCGCCGGCGGGGTCAACGGGCGATCGTCGGTTGATCCAGCGGCAGCGCGGAGCCGGCGGTCAGCTGCAGGGCGACGAGGTCAGGGCTGCGGCTGTCGCCGCGGCAGCGCCGAACGACTGCGAGCGGTCTGGATAGGTCGCCTGGGGCCAGGTGTCCGAGACCTTCGTCGTGCCCGACTTTCAGCGTCGCGCCGCGCGACGTTGAAACGAAAGCGGCAACGTCTGTCAGTTCGAGTCCGGCGAGCGTTTCTCAGATCGGCTGAGTGCGGCTGTCGAGCCACTCGCGCGCCGCTCCGCCCACCAGCGGCCCGACGCGCCGCGCCACCTCGGCGTGGTAGGCATTGAGCCACGCGATCTCGTCGCCGCTCATCAGCTCGCGCTCGATGCAGCGGCTGTCGATCGGGCACAGGGTCAGCGTCTCGAAGCGCAGGAATTCGCCGAATTCGGTCGTCTCCGCCGGCACGGTGAGCACCAGGTTCTCGATCCGCACGCCCCAGCGCCCGGGGCGGTAGATGCCCGGCTCGTTGCTGGTGATCATGCCCGGCTCCATGGCCGTGTGCGGCTCCGGCGCCAGGTGCGGCGTGATGCCGTGCGGACCTTCGTGCACGTTGAGGAAGTAGCCGACGCCGTGGCCGGTGCCATGGCCGTAGTCCGAGCCGGCGGCCCAGATCGGCGCCCGCGCCAGCGCGTCGAGCACCGGCGAGCGCGTGCCGCGCGGAAACGTCGCCCGCGACAGGGCGATCATGCCCTTGAGCACTCGCGTGAAGTCGCGACGCTGTTCCGCCGAGGTCTCACCGACCGGCACCACGCGGGTAATGTCGGTGGTGCCGAACGGATACTGGCCGCCGGAGTCGATCAGCAGCAGGCCGTTGCCGGTGCTTCCGACCTCGCCGATCACGGCGTGCGCTTCCTCGGTGGCGCGATAGTGCGGCAGGGCGCCGTTGGCGTTGAAGCCGGCGATGGTGGAGAAGCTCGGACAGACGAATCCCGGCCGGCGCGCGCGCGCGGCGCTGATCTGTTCGTCGATCGTCAGCTCGGTGATGCGTTCGCAGCCGAGGGCCGCCTCGAACCAGGCGAAGAACTCGGCCAGTGCCGCTCCGTCCTGCTCCATTGCATGGCGAACAAAGGCGATCTCGGCTTCGGTCTTGCGGCTCTTGGCGAGCGTCGAGGGGTTGATCGCCTCGGCCACCGCCACCGTCGCCGGCACCGCCTGCCGGAAGGCGACGGTGATGCGGCGCGGATCGACGAGCAGCGTCGAACCCGGCGCCGCCGCGGCAACTGCGGCGGCGGCGTCGCCGTACGGGGCAGTCGTGATGCCGTCGGCGGCGAGCTTTGCCCGCAGCGCCGGCGCGATCTTGCCGTCGCCGACGAACAGCACCGCCGTCTCCGAAGTGATCAGCAGGTGTGCCGCGAAGACCGGGTTATAGGAGACATCGGCGCCGCGCAGGTTGGTGATCCAGGCGATGTCGTCGAGGGTGGAGACGAAGTGTGCCTGCGCGCCGGCCTTGCGCATCGCCTCGCGCACGAGGCGCAGCTTCTCCGCCCGCGGCGTCGGCGCATAAGGTGCCGGGTGTTCGTAGATCGGTGCCGCCGGCAGCCCCGGCCGCTGCGGCCAGATGTCGTCCAGCAGATCGAGGTCGGTGACGAGGCCGATGCCGCGCGCCGAAAGCCGCTCGCGCAGCGCCCGCTCGGCGGCCAGCGACAGCACGGCGCCGTCGGCGCCGACCGTGCTGCCGGCGGGCAGCGTGTCGGCGAGCCACTCGCCATGGCCGGGACTCGCGGCACCGGCGATCTTCATCACCGTGATGCCGGTGCCGGCGGTCTGCGCATCGGCCTGGGTCCAGTAGCGCGAGTCGACCCACAGGGTCGCCGCGCCCGTGGTGACCACCAGCGTGCCGGCCGAGCCGGTGAAACCGCTCATCCATTCGCGCCCCTGCCAGCGCTCCGGCGGGTACTCCGACAGGTGCGGATCCGCCGACGGCAACACCCAGGCGGAGAGGCCGTGGGTGTGCAGCGCCGCGCGCATCGCGTCGATGCGGGAGCGGACCAGGGCGCGGTTGTCTGCGAGCGTGTCCATGGCGGAGTTCCGATGCCGGGCGGCAGGTGCGGGCAGTCTACCGCCGTGCCTAATCCTTTCGCTCGACTGACTGCCTGCCGGGCAGCGGTTACGGTGCAGGCCTGCAGACGACCGCCGGACGACATCTTCCGCACGACTGCCCTCCAGGACTTCCGTCGGCTGTCGCGAGGCGTCGTCTGCAACCATCATCCTGCCGCCCGCGCCGGCTTCTGCGGGCGACGAGAATGCAGCGATTCAACGCTGGAGGGCAACCATGGCCACCATCACGACCGCCAGCGGGCTGCAGTACGACGATCTGCGCGTCGGCCAGGGCGCGATCGCGCGCTTCGGCTCCGACGTGATCGTCCATTACACCGGCTGGCTCGTCGACGGCACGAAGTTCGACTCCAGCCGCGACCGCGACCAGCCGTTCGGCTTCGCGCTCGGCCAGGGCAACGTGATCGCCGGCTGGGAGGAAGGTGTCGCCGGCATGCGCGTCGGCGGCCTGCGCAAGCTCGTCATTCCGCCCGAGCTCGGCTACGGCGCCTGGGGCGCCGGCGACGTGATCCCGCCCGACGCGACGCTGCTGTTCGAGGTCGAACTGCTGGCGGCCGACTGACGGCTCGCACCGGCGGGCGCCGACGCGATCACGTCGTCAGCCGCGCTTGATCCGCATCCGCTGCTCGGCCGCCCGGCTGCGCGACTTCCACTCGGCAAGCTGCTTGCGCCGGTCGAGGAACGTCATCTGCTCGCGCCTCGCTTCGCGGCCGAGCTTGTGGAAGTTCTTCAGCCGGTCGGCATCGACGCTCTCGCGTACCGCGCAGCCCGGCTCGTCGACGTGGCGGCAGTCGCGGAAGCGGCAGCGCTGCGACAGCGCGGCGATGTCGCCGAAGCTCGCCGCCAGCTGCGACTCGTCGAGGTCGACGCGCAGGCCGCGCAGTCCCGGCGTGTCGATCAGGCAGGCGCCGGTGGGCAGTCGGTGCAGCGTGCGCGCGGTGGTGGTGTGGCGGCCGCGCGAGTCGTCGGCGCGCACGCCGCCGGTGGATTGCACCGCCTGGCCCGTCAGCGTGTTGGTCAGTGTCGACTTGCCGGCGCCGGAGGAGCCGAGGAGCACGGCCGTCTGGCCGCGCCCGAGGTAGGGCGCCAGCGCCGCCGCGGTGTCGGGCGCGGTGGCGTTGACCGCCTCGATCGGCACCGCGCGCGGAAGCCGCGCCCGCAGGGCATCGATCGCCGTCTGCGGCCGCGCGGCGCAATCGAGCTTGGTCAGCACGACGACCGGCCAGACGCCGGCACCCTGAACGAGCGCGAGATAGCGCTCGATGCGGCGCGGATTGAAGTCGCCGTCGAGCCCCATCAGCAGGAAG
>CAYLZU010000045.1:0-15835 GCA_964388005.1 uncultured Burkholderiaceae bacterium | reverse complement strand
CGGCTGCTGGCGATCGGCCGCCAGATCGAACGCCTGGTGACGCTGGCGAGCAGCCTGCAGACGATGTTCGAGACCCAGCATGCGCTCGCCGGCGACGGCTTCGAACTGACGCTGCAACTGGCCGACAGCGTCATCACCTACCGCTCGCGCTACCAGCGCCGGCAGCATCCGGTGGCACTGATCGACCTGCTGGTGCGCGACCACGCCAATCCGCGCTCGCTCGCCTGCGCCGTGCGCACCCTGCGGCAGGAGCTGGCGCAGCTGCCGGCGCCGCACGGCGACGAGCTGCTGGCGCGGCTGGCGCCGACGACGCAGTGGCCGTCGATCGAGATGCTGGCCACCGCCGGCGCCGACGGCCACATGCACACGCTGCTGGAACTGGTCGACAGCCTCGCCGCGGCCGGAATCGGCCTGTCGGAAGCGATCGGCAGCCGCTTCTTCAGCCACGCCGCGCCGGGCTTCCACATGGTGCGGGGGTAGACGCCGCATGGCCCGGCCGCAGCCGCTGCGCGTGGTGCACGAGACCGTCTACCGCTACTCGCCGCGGGTCGACATCGCCTATCACCTCGCCTGCCTGATGCCGCAGTCCGGCCACGCGCAGCAGGTCGGCGACGTCGAGCTCACCATCGAGCCGAAGCCGGCGCAGCAGACGACCTCGACCGACGCCTTCGGCAACCTGCGCACCTACTTCGCGCTGTTCACCCCGCACGACGTGCTGCGCGTCCGCGCCGAAAGCCGGGTCGTCGTCACGCCGCGCTTCGACGATCTCGATCCCGGTCAGAGCGCGCGCTGGGAACTGGTGGCGGGCGCCCTGCGCTACCGCGTCAAGGCGCCGTTCTGGCCGGCAACGGATTTCCTCTACGCCTCTCCCTTCGTGCCGCTGCTGGACGAACTGCGCGACTACGCGGCGGCGTCGTTTCCCGCCGGGCGGCGGCTGATCGCCGGCGCCATCGAGCTGATGCACCGCATCCACGCTGACTTCACCTACCAGCCGGCGAGCACGTCGATCAGCACGCCGCTGGCGGAGGTGTTCGCGCAACGCAAGGGCGTGTGCCAGGACTACGCGCACGTGATGCTCGGCTGCCTGCGCGCGCTCGGCCTGCCGGCGGCCTACGTCAGCGGCTACCTGCTGACGCGGCCGCCGGAGGGCGCACCGCGGCTTCTCGGTGCCGATGCCTCGCACGCTTGGATTTCGGTGTGGTGCCCGCAGATCGGCTGGATCGACCTCGATCCCACCAACGACGTCGTCGTCGGAACCTCCCACGTGGCGCTGGCGGTCGGCCGCGACTTCGGCGACGTCACGCCGCTGCGCGGCGTGATCCGCGGCGGCGCCGAGCACACGATGAAGGTGGCGGTGACTGTCGTGCCGGCTTGACCACAACCGCGGTGCGTCAGCGGCGTGTTCGCATTTGCGGCAGATCGAGGTCGCGCAAGCCGCCCTGACTGGCCGACTCTCGAGGATCCGCACGGTGATGATCTGGCGACGGAATGCGCAGACGCCCGCTGTCCGAACGGCGTTCCCCTTGCTTCGGTCCGGGCTGCAAGCGGACGGCCAGCGCCTGGTCGCGCAGGGAAAGGCGAAAGGCAGGTAGCCGCACGAACGGCAGGCGCCGGATCGGGGCGCCGCCCGAGTCATCCCTGTCTCACCACTGCTGCCAGAGCAGCCCGGGCACGGCCTCGAAGTGCTGGTCGCGGCTCAGGAGCGGAAGGCGGTGCTGCAAGGCCAGCGCGGCGATCCAGACGTCGTTGGCAGGAATCGGGCGCCCGGTCCGCCTGAGTTCGACGCGCAAGCCGGCGTAGGCGACGGCGGTCTCCGCAGTCACGGCGAGCAGGTCGAAGCTTGGGATCTCCGCGGCGAGCCAGTCCTCGTAAGCCCTGCGATGCCTCGACAGTGCGATGCCGTAGCGGAACTCGCCGAGCGCGATGACCGGGATCGCGACCCTTGGTTGCCGGCGCAGGATGTCCCCGACGGCGGTGTCGCCGTCAATGAACGCGGAAAGAGCGTTGGTGTCGAGGATCACGCGCGGTCTTCCGGCTCGACGACTTCGAACTCCTCGTCGATCCGGGCCTGGATGCGAGCCGTCTCCTTGCGCAGCCGGCGCAGCTTGCCGAAACCGGTCATCCACGCCGGCTCGCGCGGCGGCGACCTGCCCTGGAGGACAACAAGCTTCTCCTGAAGCGCTTCCGTGACGAACTCCTTCAGCGACTGGCCGCGCTCGGCGGCACGGGCCTTGGCACTGCGAAACAGCGCATCGGGGATATCGATCGTCGTCTTCATCTGACCATATTCCCATATTTACGGCCTGTGACCGATTCTACCCCGAGCCCGTTGACGGCCCTTGGTCGGGCGGCCCTGCGAGAACTGCACCCGCCGTGTCATCCGCAATGCCGCGGTCGGCGTTCAAGTTCGGCGTCCGGACAACGGACGCGCCTCTGGGAGACTTTCCGTGATCGAATCGCTGCAATCGGTCTTCTCGTCCAACCCGCTGGTCTCCGGCGGCGCCACGCTGGCGATCTTCGGCATCCTGGCGATGTGGCTGCGCGAGGTGCCGGCGAAGGTCGCCGCCTGGGCCAAGCACTTCCTGATCACGACGCTGACCGTCGACTCGCGCGAGGAGCTGATGTTCCCGGCGCTGGTCGAGTACATGGACAGCCGCGAGGTGCTGCGACGGATCAACAACTTCACCGTGCGCACGGTGCGGCAGCAGAGCTCGACCTACCAGAGCCTCGCCGACGAACTGCAGCAGGGCGGCCGGCCGACGCCGATCTTCTCCCCCGGCGAAGGCTTCCACCTGTTCGTCCTCGACGGGCGGCTGATGTGGATGCGGCGGGAGATCACGGTCGGCCCGGCGATCATCGAGAAGATCACGCTGTCGACCTTCGGCCGCGACAAGCGGCCGCTGGAGGCGCTGGCGCACGAGGCGATGAACCACCGCATCGAGCGGGAACTGAACCGCATCGCCATCTACGTGCCGAGCCCATACAACAACGAGTGGACCCGGGCGCGGCTGGGCAACAACCGCAAGCTCGACTCGGTGGTGCTCAAGCGCGGCCAGAAGGAGTCGGTGCTCGGCGACCTGGAGCGCTTCTTCGCCTCGCGGAGCCGCTATGAGACGCTCGGCATCCCGTGGCGGCGCGGCTATCTGCTGTACGGCCCGCCGGGCACCGGCAAGACCTCGCTGGTCACGGCGCTGGCCTCGGAGCTGTCGCTGAACGTGTGCGTGCTGTCGCTGGCTTCGCCGAACGTCACCGACGAGAAGATCGGCAACCTGCTGGCCAGCGTGCCGCGCCGTTCGGTGATCCTGATCGAGGACGTCGATGCCTTCTTCACGCAGCGCGCCAAGGCCGATGCCGGCGTCAAGGTCTCGTACTCCGGCTTCATCAACGCCCTCGACGGCGTCGCCGCGCACGAGGGGTCGGTGGTGTTCCTGACCACCAATCATCCGCAGCTGATCGACGAGGCGGCGATCCGCTCCGGCCGGGTCGACTTCCGCATGGAACTCGGGCTGTGCGACCGCGAGCAGCTCGAGCAGATGTTCCGCAAGTTCTTCGACGACGCCGAGGCCGCGGCGCGGTTCGCCGACGCGCTGGCCCCGGATCGCTGGTCGCCGGCGCAGGTGCAGGAGCGGCTGCTGAAGGCGGCATCGCCCGAGGAGGCGATGGCGCTGTTCGCCGAGCCGCCACTGGCCGAGACGGTCGAACTGCGCCGCGCCGCCTGAACCGCGGGCCGCGCCCGCGGGAGGCTGGTCCGGCAACCGCGGCCGCCGAACCCGGCGGCCGCGGCGCTGCTGGCGCGACGGTCGCTCAGCGGCGCTCGGGCTGCTCGGCGGAAGCGACGTTGGGCCCCTTGTTTTCGGCTCTTGCAGTGGTCCGGGCGCGGGCATCGTCCCAGGCGCGGGCCGTCGCGTCGTCGACGTAGTCGGCGAAGTGCAGGCTCTGGACGCTGCGCATCCGCCAGACGTAGTGACGCAGCTCGGTCGGGCCCTGGCTGGCGGCCACGCAGGCGTTGCGGTCGATGCGCGATTCCGGCTGCGCGCAGCGGAACTCGGCCTGCGCGGACAGGGGCAGGGCGCCGGCGGCGAGCACGGCGGAGATGGCGAGATGGCGGGCTTTGATGGTCATGGCTCGGCTCCAGTCAGATCGAAGGTCGGCGATCGCGCGGGCGGTATTGCCTGCGCCGGAGGCGCCGGGTGATTTCGAGCGCTCCTGGCTGAAGGGACGCACCCGCGTTCCGAAACCGGACATCGACTGGTCCCTCGGCGCCGAGAGTTCTTCACCGATGCCGATCCGGCCGCGGCGATGGTCGCGTGGCGCAATTCGTGACGCTTTGGTCCAGCGACTGATCGTGACCCGGTGATCCAGCGTTGGGAGCCTCCGTCGGATCCGTCGCCGGGTTGAGAGGCATCAATGCCGCGCTGCGGCGAAGCCTCATGCTGTGCGCATGTGTCCGAGCGGCCCGCCGCGGCACGGGCTGTGTTCGCGGCGACTTCCCGCAACGAGGAGAGTCGCATGGCAACGAACCGCCTCAAACTGGTCGCGGAGCGCGCAGACCGGGATGGCAAGGAAACGCCGCCGCGGCCGGTGCTGAAAGCCGTCGAGCCGCCCTCCGAGGAGTACCTCGCCGAGCCGGTGCCGCTCGCCAACTACGACCGCGCCATCCGCGCCGCGGTGGCGCGCGCCAGCCGCGGCATCGCCTGGCCGTCGCTGGTCTCCGCCTGGGCGGACTGGTACTGGCACCTGGCCTCGGCGCCGGGCAAGCAGATGGAGCTCGCCAGCAAGGCGCAGCGCAAGGCCAGCCGCTTCGCGCTGTACGCGATGGAGTGCATGCAGGGCGAGACGGCGCCGTGCATCGAGCCGCTGCCGCAGGACCGCCGTTTCGTCGATCCGGGATGGCAGGAGCCGCCATTCAATCTGCTTTATCAGGCGTTCCTGCTGACGCAGCAGTGGCTGTGGAACGCCACCAACCACGTCACCGGCGTCACCCGCCACCACGAGCGGATGGTGACGTTCACGGCGCGGCAGGCGCTCGACGTGGCGAGCCCGACCAACTTCATCTGGACCAATCCCGAGGTGCTCAGGCGCACCGCCGAAACCGGCGGCGCCAACCTCGTCCAGGGGGGCATCGACTGGTGGCGCGACGTGCTGACGAATCTCGCCGGCCGGCCGCGCGGCGACGGCGTCAGCTTCCGCCCCGGCCACGAGGTGGCAGTGACGCCGGGCAAGGTGGTGCTGCGCAACGACCTGATCGAACTGATCCAGTACGCGCCGGCCACGCCGACCGTGTACGCGCAGCCGATCGTCATCATCCCGTCGCCGATCCTGAAGTACTACATACTCGACCTGTCGCCGCACAATTCGATGGTGCGCTACCTGGTCGAGCAGGGGCACACGGTGTTCATGCTGTCGTGGCGCAACCCGGACGTGCGCGACCGTGAACTCGGGGTCGATCACTACCTGCGGCTGGGCATCCGCGCCGCCCTCGACGCCGCCGGCGCGATCGCCGGCGAGAAGCTGCACGCGGTCGGTTACTGCCTCGGCGGCACCTTCCTCGCCATGCTCGCCGCCTCGATGGCCGGGCGCGACGACGACCGGCTGGCATCGCTGACGCTGCTGGCGGCGGAGGTCGACTTCACCGAGGCGGGCGAGCTGTCGATCTTCATCGACGACAGCCAGCTCGCCTACCTCGAGGACCTGACCTGGGAACAGGGCTACCTCGACGGCCGGCAGATGGCCGGCGCCTTCACGCTGCTCAATTCCAACGACCTGATCTGGTCGCGCATCGTGCGCCAGTACCTGATGGCCGAGCCGCAGAAGATGACCGACCTGACGGCGTGGAACGCCGATACCACGCGACTGCCGCACCGCATGCACACCGAGTACCTGCGCAACCTGTACCTGAACAACGACCTGGCCTCGGGACGGCTGCGCTACGACGGGCGGGCACTCGCCCTGGCCGACATCCGCGCGCCGATCTTCCTCGTCGGCACCGAGCGCGACCACGTGGCGCCGTGGAAGTCGGTCTACATGCTGCACCTGTACGCCGATGCCGACATCACCTTCTGCCTCACCAGCGGCGGCCACAACGTCGGCATCGTCAACCCGCCGCAGCAGGACGGCCCGGCGCGGCATTTCCGGATCGCGACCAAGGCCGCGTCCGACCGCTACATCGACCCGGACCAGTGGTTCGCCCGCAACGAGCCGCAGCCGGGATCGTGGTGGCCGGCATGGCAGGCTTGGCTCGCCGAGCGTTCGGGCGAACGCGGCAAGCCGCCGCCGATGGGCAACGCCGACTGCGCGCCGATCGGCAACGCGCCGGGTTCGTACGTGCTGATGCGGTAGGCGGCTGGCCGCATCAACGGTCACCCGACGGGGCGACGTTGAACAGGCCGGCGTGGTAGTCGCGGATCGCCTGCGCGATTTCCTCGCGGGTGTTCATCACGAACGGGCCGTGGGCGACGATCGGCTCGCCGATCGGCGCCGCATGACCGAACAGCAGCAGCGCGTCTTCGAGGGCGCCGATGGCGACGGATTCGCCGTCAGCACCGAGCTGCGCCAGCACGTGCCGCGGCACGCGGTCCCCGCCGATCGCGATCGAGCCGCGGACCACGTACAGGAACACGCTGCGGCTGCCGAGGCGGTCGAACTCGACGAAGCCGCCCGAGTCGAGTTCGACCGTCGACATGAACACGCCGGTCCGCGAAGCGATCGGCCCTTCGACCCTGGCGAAGCTGCCGGCGATCAGGTTGACGCGGCCGCGCCCGTCAGGGGTCCGAACCGCGGGAATCGACTCGCGCTGAAGCCCGGTGTAGGCGGGCGGCGACAGTTTCAGCCGCGCCGGCAGGTTGACCCAGAGCTGCAGGATCTCCAGCGGCCCGCCGCGGCGCCGGAACTCCTCGGGCGAGAGTTCGGCGTGGATCAGGCCGCGGCCGGCCGTCATCCACTGCACGCCGCCGGCGCCGATCACGCTCCGGTGGCCGGCCGTGTCCTCGTGCGCGAGTTCGCCGTCGACGATGAAGGTGACGGTCTCGAATCCGCGGTGCGGGTGCGGTCCGAACGGCAGGCCGGCGTTTCCCGGCGGGTAGACCTGCGGCCCATGGTGATTGAGGAAAAGGAACGGATCGAGGTGCTCGATCCGCGGGCCGGGCAGGGGGCGGCGGGTGACGAGATCACCGATGTCGTCGCGGCCGGCTGGATGAAGGCGGACGATGGTTCTTTCGGTCATGTCTTCTGCTGCCTCTGTGGGCCGGCGTTCCTCGGCGCGTCGGAACGAAGGGCTGCCGGACCACCACCTCGGGTCGGAACGCTCGCGCCATCGCGAGCCCGTGCTTTCAGGGCGGCGGCTGGCGCGGCTCGACCACCAGCTCGCGCGAGCCGGTCTTCGGATCGGGCCGGCGGCGGAAGATCACGTCGGGCAGCACGGCGACCAGGATCTCGGCGGTGGTTCGTACTTTCGATCCGGGGCGGAGGTGACCGCCGAAGACGTTGCCCTCGGCGTCGGACACGCAGGCGTGCAGGTGCGGCCCATCGAGCGACAGCGTGCCCGACAGCGACACCAGTTCCAGCGGGCCGGCGATGTCGGCCGCATCAGGCCGCGCGGCGAAGCGCAGCTTTGCCGTGGTCAGGCTGCCGACGCCGGAGACGACGAACGCCGCGGTCCAGCCGTTCTCCTTGCAGGCGTCGAGCAGCGCTTCGACCGGATCGACGCCCGGCGACAGCCGCAGCACCCAGGTCTGCATGGCAGCGTCGGCCGGCGCGCTACTGCGCGTACCAGCCGCCGTCCATGTTGTAGGCGGCGCCGCGGATCTGGTCGCCCGCCGGCGAGCACAGGAACACGGCCATCGCGCCGATCTGCTCGACGGTGACGAAGTCCTGCGACGGCTGCTTCTCGCCGACCAGCACCCGCCGCGCGTCGTCGGGCCCGAGGTCGTCGCGCCGGGCGCGGTCGTCGATCTGCTTCTGCACCAGCGGCGTCAGCACCCAGCCGGGGCAGATGGCGTTGCAGGTGATGCCGGTGGTGGCGGTCTCCAGCGCCACCACCCTGGTCAGGCCGACGATGCCGTGCTTGGAGGCGACATAGGCCGACTTCTGCGCCGAGGCCACCAGCCCGTGCACCGAGGCGATGTTGATGATGCGGCCCCAGCCGGACTGCTTCATCCTCGGCAGCGCCATGCGGATGCTGTGGAAGGCGGAGGACAGGTTGACGGCGATGATCGCGTCCCAGCGCTCGGGCGGAAACTCCTCGACCGGCGCGACGTGCTGGATGCCGGCGTTGTTGACCAGCACGTCGACGCGGCCGAAGCGCGACTCGGCGGCGCGCACCAGGTCCTCGATCTGCGACGGCTTGCTCATGTCGGCGCCGTGGTACAGCGTCGCCACGCCGGTCGCCTGAAGTTCCCGTTCGATGGCGGCGATGGCGTCGCCGTCGCCGAAGCCGTTGACGACGATGTTGGCGCCCTGCGCCGCCAGCGCGCGGGCGATGCCCAGTCCGATGCCGCTGGTCGAACCGGTGACAAGCGCGGTCTTGCCTCTCAGCATGGTGTTGACTCCCTCGGGATGCGCGTCGATGCGCTGCTAGTATGCCGGCCGATTGTCGCGCACCTGCGCGCCGCTCCGACATGACGTCTTCGCCTCGCCTCGATTCCGTGCAGTGCCTGAGCCCCGCCGGGCTGCACCGCATGGGCTACACGGAGTGGGGCGATCCGCACAACCCGCGGGTGCTGGTCTGCGTCCACGGCCTGACGCGGGTCGGGCGCGACTTCGACCGGCTGGCACGGGCGCTGTCGGATCACTTCCGCGTCGTCTGCCCGGACGTCGTCGGCCGCGGCCGCAGCGACTGGCTGCGCAATCCGATGCACTACGGCGTGCCGCAGTACGTCGCCGACATGGTGACGCTGATCGCCCGGCTGAACGTGACGACGGTGCACTGGGTCGGCACCTCGATGGGCGGGCTGATTGGCATCTCGCTCGCCGGACAGCGGGATTCGCCGATCGCGCGGCTGGTGATCAACGATGTCGGACCGCGGCTCGACGCCGCGGCGCTGGCGCGGATCGGCTCGTATGTCGGTCTGCCGATCCGCTTTGCCGGTGTCGACGAGGCGATCGACTACGTGCAGAAGGTGGCGGCGCCGTTCGGGCTGCGCAGCCGCGACGAGTGGCGCGAGATCACCGAGCCGTCGCTGCGTGCCGATGGTGACGGCTGGGTGCTGCACTACGACCCGCGCATCGCCGAGCCCTTCAAGGCAGTGACGCCGCAGTCGGCGGCAGCCGGCGAAGCGGCGCTGTGGGCGCTGTACGACGCCATTGCCTGCCCGACGCTGCTTACGCGCGGCGCCGAGTCCGACCTGCTGAGCCGCGACACGGCGGCCGAGATGACGCAACGCGGGCCGCGCGCCCGGCTGGTGGAGTTTCCCGGCGTCGGCCACGCGCCGATGTTCTTCGACCACGGCCAGATCGAGGTCGTGCGCGAGTTTCTTCTTCAGGAGTGACGATGGCGATCAAGCGCATTCAGCCGGGGCCGCGGATGAGCCAGGCCGTGGTCTGCAACGGCATGGTGTTCCTCGCCGGACAGGTGGCCGAGGATCCGATCCAGGACGTGAGCGGCCAGACGCGACAGGTGCTGGCGGCCATCGACAGGCTGCTCGCCGAGGCGGGCAGCGACAAGTCGCGGCTGCTCAGCGCCCAGATCTTCCTGGCGGACATGGCCGACTTCGCGGCCATGAACAAGGTCTGGGAAGCGTGGGTGGTGCCGGGCCAGACGCCGGCGCGGGCCACCGTCGAGGCGGCGATGGCGCGGCCGGGCTATCTGGTCGAGATCGTCGTCACCGCGGCGACCGCCTGACCGTCAGAACACGCCGGCAGCCAGGCCGGCGGCAATTCCGGCACCGAGTTCGGCGCAGCGGGCGAGATCGTCAGGCGTAATCGTCTTCGGCGCCAGGATCGCCTCCGGCGTCTGCGCGTGGGTGATGACGATGAGTGGCGGCGCGATCGCCTTCAGCCGCAGGCCGGTGGCGATGCGCTCGATCTGCCGCGCGGCGCCGGCACCGTCCGAACCGGCGCAGATCATCGCCGCGTAGGGGCGGCCGTTGACGCGGTTGAGCGCCGGGTAGTAGACGCGGTCGAAGAAGTCCTTCATCAGCCCGGCCATCGTCGCCAGGTTTTCCGGGGTCGCGAAGACGTAGCCGTCGGCGGCAAGTACGTCCTCCGTGGTTGCCCGCGGCGCATGCCGCAGACGGACGTCGATGTGCTCCTCGCCGCGCGCCGCGCCGGCGGCGGCCTCGGCCATCTGCCGCGCGCCGCCGGTGTGGCTGTGCCAGACGACGAGCAGCCGCTTCATGCGTCGTCCGCGGCCAGCGGGTCCTGCAGGAAGTACGCGGCCAGCAGGTCGTACCAGTCGGGAAAGGCATCGCGCAGCCGCCGCGGGGCGACGAAGAATGCCTCGCTCGACACCGCGAAGAACTCGCCGGGGTCGGTGGCGGCGTAGGCATCGAGCGGCAGCCGCGCGTAGTAGGCGTCCGCCGCTTCCGACTCCGGATCGACGTCGGCGGGAATCTCGGCTTCGATGAGCTCCAGCTCCGCGTTCAGTCGCTCGAACGCATCTTCGAGGACCTGCCGCCACCGCCCGGCGCTGATATCGCCGTGCAGCCGGCGATCGAACTGCGGCACGCCGTCGGCGTCGCCGTTGGCCATGTCGAGCTTGTGCGTGAACTCGTGGATGACGACGTTGTAGGCGCCGTCGGCCGCCTGCACGTCGGCCCACGACAGCAGCAGCGGGCCGCCGTGCCAGGCCTCGCCGGAGATCTGGTCGACATACTCGTGCACCACGCCGTCCTCGTCGGTGACCGCGCGCGGCACCAGGAACTCGTCGGGATAGACGACGATGCTGGTCCAGCCGCGATAGCCGCCGAGGCCCAGATTGAGCACCGGCAGGCAGGCCTGCGCGGCGATGCTCACCTGCATGCCGGCGGTCAGCGCCAGGTCGCCGGCGGTGGCGAATTCCTTGTCGGCGAGGAACCGCTGCGTCAGTTCGCGCAGCCTTCCGCGCTCGTCGTCGTCGAGCCGCCGAAGAAACGGCAGCGCCGCGATCGTCTCCGACCACAACCCATCGTCGATCGGCACCTGCGCGACCGGCCGCAGGCGTTCGAGCAGCGTCTTCAGCATGGGGTCATTCTGCCGCAGGCGATAATCGATCGACCCTGTCCAGCCCACCCATGGTTGCACGCGACACCATCGCCGGCAGCCCGCCCGAGGCAATCGACCCGGCGGGCGTCCGCGACCTCGTGGTGCCGCTGTACGGCGACCGCACCCTGCGCACCGGCGAGCCCTTCGTCGCCCATGCCGACGGCATGGTGGCGATCATGCGCGAGCTGCGCGGCGATCCGGACCTGCTCGCGGCAGCGTATCTGTTCGGCGCCCACGACGTGCTGCGCGATGCCGACGACTGGCTGCGCGGCCGCTTTGGCGGCGCGGTGGCGCAGCTGGTCGCCGACCTGAGGCAGCTGATGCGGCTGTCGGAGACCACGCGCGCGCGGGCGCAGGGCGAGGCGCAGGCCGAGGGCCTGCGCAAGATGCTGCTGGCGATGGTCAACGACGTGCGCGTGGTGCTGCTGCGGCTGGCCTCGCGCGAGCAGACGCTGCGCTGGTACTGCGCCCGCAAGGGCGCCGAGGTCGATGCCGGGATGCAGACGGCGATCGCCCGCGAGACGCTCGACCTGTATGCGCCGCTCGCCAACCGGCTCGGCGTCTGGCAGCTGAAGTGGGCGCTGGAGGACCTCGCCTTCCGCCTGCTGGAGCCGGACACCTACAAGCGGCTGGCGCGGCTGCTCGACGAGAAGCGCGTCGAGCGCGAACGCTTCATCGCCGAAGCGATGGCGACCCTGCGCCAGCGCCTGGCGGCGGCCGGCATCGACGCCGAGGTCAGCGGCCGGCCGAAGCACATCGTCAGCATCTGGAACAAGATGCAGGCCAAGAGGCTGGCCTTCGAGCAGGTCTACGACGTGCGCGCGCTGCGGGTGATCGTCGCCGAAGTGGCGCAGTGCTACCAGGCGCTGTCGCTCGCGCACGAGCTGTGGACCCCGGTGGAGGGCGAGTACGACGACTACATCGCGCGGCCGAAGCCCAACGGCTATCAGTCGCTGCACACCGTCGTGCGCGATGCGGCGGGCCGGGTGCTGGAGATCCAGATCCGCACCCGGCAGATGCACGAGTCGGCCGAGCTCGGCGTCGCCGCCCACTGGCAGTACAAGGAAGGCGGCCGCAAGTCGGCCGGAGCCGACCAGCAGCGCGTGGCGTGGCTGCGGCAGCTTCTGGCCTGGCGCGCGGAAGTCGGCAAGCCGCTGCCGGCGGCGAGGGGCGAGGAACGCATCTACGTGCTGACGCCGCAGGGAAGGGTGGTTGAGCTTCCGGCCGGCGCGACGCCGATCGACTTCGCCTATCACGTGCATACCGAACTGGGCCATTGCTGCCGCGGCGCCCGGGTCGATGGCACGCTGGTGCCGCTGAACCGGCCGCTCGCCAGCGGCCAGACGGTCGAGATCATCGCTGCCAAGACCGGCGGGCCGAGCCGCGACTGGCTCAATGCCGAGCTCGGTTACGTCGCCAGCGCGCGCTCGCGGCAGAAGGTACGGCAGTGGTTCAACGCCCTCGAGCAGGAGCAGTCGATCGCCAGCGGTCGCGCGGTGGTCGAACGCGAGCTGCAGCGGCTCGGCCGCACGGCAGTCAAGCTCGACGATCTGGCGCGGCGGCTCGGCTTTGCGTCGGTCGACGAACTGTCGCTGGCCGCGAGCAAGGAGGAGTTCAGCCTCCGCAGCATCGAACAGGCGCTGTCGTCAGCGCCGCTGGCGGCGCCGCAGGGACCGCCCTCGCCGGTGGCGAAGCTGGAACCCGGCCGGATTGCCGAGCGCGGCAAGGGCGGCGTGCTGGTGGTCGGCGTCGGTTCGCTGCTGACGCAGATGGCGCGCTGCTGCCGGCCGGTGCCGCCGGACGAGATCGTCGGCTTCATCACCCGCGGCCGCGGCGTGTCGGTGCACCGCGCCGGCTGCTCGAACGCCGCCGCGCTGGCCGACCGTCACCCCGAACGGCTGATCGAGGTCGCCTGGAGCGCATCGGCGGACGCCGTCTACCCGGTCGACGTGGCGGTGCTGGCGCAGGACCGCCCGGGACTGCTGCGCGACATCTCGGAGGTGTTCGCGCGCGAGAAGCTGAACGTGGTCGGCGTCAACACGCTGTCGCGGCGAGGCGAAGCGCAGATGAACTTCACCGTCGAGGTCGCCGACGGTGGCGCCCTGCGGCGCGCGCTGGCGCAGCTGGCGGAGGTCGCCGGCGTGTATTCGGCGCGGCGCCGTTAGGCGGCCGTGAGTGCGGCGCGAGGTGGATGCGTCGCGAAGCGTGCGCCTTCAGGATGTGATGACGGCCGCGCGAGGGCGCTCGTGTATGATTTCGGCCGCAGGCGCGTAGCTCAGTTGGTTAGAGCACCACCTTGACATGGTGGGGGTCGGTGGTTCGAATCCACTCGCGCCTACCAGCGCAGCGGAGGCAGTCGAAGATGTCGTCGTTCCGAACTACGTTCACCGGCAGCTGAACGGCCCGGACGAGTTCGCCCCTCGAGAAGAAGTGCGGCTCGACCGCACTTTTTTTTCGATTGGAGTTTCCCCGACATGATCTCGATTCGACTTCCCGACGGCTCCAGCCGCACGTTTCAGCAGCCGGTCAGCGTCGCCGACGTGGCGGCTTCGATCGGCCCCGGGCTCGCCAAGGCCGCCGTCGCCGGCAAGGTCGACGGCAGACTGGTCGATACGTCGTTCGTCGTCGATCGCGACGCCTCGCTCGCGATCGTCACCGCCAGGGACGCGGAGGGCCTGGAGATCCTGCGCCACTCGACGGCGCACCTGCTTGCCTACGCCGTGAAGGAGCTGTTCCCCGAGGCGCAGGTGACGATCGGGCCGGTGATCGACAACGGCTTCTATTACGACTTCTCGTACAAGCGGCCGTTCACGCCCGAGGACCTCGAGACCATCGAGAAGAAGATGGCCGAACTGGCCAGGAAGGACGAGCCGGTCGCGCGCGAGGTCTGGAAGCGCGACGACGCGGTGCAGTTCTTCCGGTCCATCGGCGAGAAGTACAAGGCCGAGATCATCGCCTCGATCCCGTCCAACGAGGACATCTCGCTGTACCGCGAGGGAGCGTTCGTCGACCTGTGCCGCGGCCCGCACGTGCCGTCGACCGGGAAGCTGAAGGTCTTCAAGCTGATGAAGGTCGCCGGCGCCTACTGGCGCGGCGATCATCGCAACGAGATGCTCCAGCGCATCTACGGCACCGCCTGGGCCACGAAGGAGGAGCAGGACGCGTACCTGAAGATGCTCGAGGAGGCCGAGCGCCGCGACCACCGCAAGCTCGGCAAGGAACTGGACCTTTTCCACTGGCAGGACGAGGCGCCGGGGCTGGTGTTCTGGCACCCGAAGGGCTGGGCGATCTGGCAGGTGGTCGAGCAGTACATGCGGCAGGTCTACCGCGACTGCGGCTACCGGGAGGTGAAGGCGCCGCAGATCCTCGACCGCTCGCTGTGGGAGGCGTCCGGCCACTGGGAGAAGTACCGCGAGAACATGTTCACGACCGAGTCGGAGAACCGGTACTACGCCCTGAAGCCGATGAACTGCCCCGGCCACGTGCAGATCTTCAAGGCCGGGCTGCACAGCTACCGCGACCTGCCGCTGCGGCTGGGCGAGTTCGGCGTCGTCCACCGCAACGAGCCCTCGGGCTCGCTGCACGGGCTGATGCGCGTGCGCGGTTTCACGCAGGACGACGGCCACATCTTCTGCACCGAGGAGCAGATCCTCGACGAGTGCGTCGCCTTCACGGCGCAGTTGCGCAAGGTCTACAGCGATTTCGGTTTCGAAGACGTCATCTACAAGGTCTCGACTCGGCCAGACAAGCGCATCGGCTCCGACGAATCCTGGGACAGGGCCGAGCAAGCGCTGATGGAATCGCTGCGCCGCTCGGGGGTCGAGTTCGCGGTGTCGCCGGGCGAAGGCGCCTTCTACGGTCCGAAGATCGAGTACACGCTGAAGGATGCCATCGGCCGCGATTGGCAGTGCGGCACGATGCAGGTCGACTTCCAGATGCCGGGCCGGCTCGGCGCCGAGTTCGTCGACTCCGACAACACGCGCAAGGTGCCGGTGATGCTGCACCGGGCCCTGGTCGGCTCGCTGGAGCGCTTCGTCGGCATCCTGATCGAGCATCACGCCGGGGCGATGCCGCCGTGGCTGGCGCCGGTGCAGGTCGGTGTGGCCAACATTTCGGAAGGGCAGTGCGACTACGCGCAGGCTGTTGCCCAAACGCTGAAAAAACAAGGCTTTAGGGCCGAGGCCGATTTGCGCAACGAAAAGATCACCTATAAGATTCGCGCCCTCGCGTTGCAGAAGCTGCCCTACATCCTCGTCGTCGGCGACAAGGAGAAGCCGGGAGCCGACGGCGTGGGACGGGTGGCTGTCAGGGCCCGCGGCGGTGTCGATCTCGGCGTGATGACGCTGGAGGACTTCGCGGCGCGGCTGGCCGACGACGTCGCGCAGCGGCGCCAGGTCGGTCCGGCGGCTTGAGTTTGCTTTTTCGGAGTCAGCAACCATCGCACAGGAACACACGCATCGCATCAACCGCGAGATCTCGGTCCCCGAGGTGCGCCTGATCGGGGTCGACGGCGAGCAGCTCGGCATCGTCAAGCTCGCCGACGCCTTCCGGCTTTCGGACGAGAACGACGTCGATCTGGTCGAGATCGCCCCCACCGCCGTGCCGCCGGTCTGTCGCCTGATGGACTACGGCAAGTTCAAGTACCAGGAGCAGAAGA
>CAYLZU010000044.1:0-15895 GCA_964388005.1 uncultured Burkholderiaceae bacterium | reverse complement strand
GCTGCGCTTCTTCACCGTCTACGGCCCCTGGGGCCGGCCGGACATGGCGGCGATGCTCTTCGCCCGCGCTATCCTCGCCGGCGAGCCGACCGATGTCTTCAACCACGGCGACATGCAGCGCGGCTTCACCGACATCGACGACATCGTCACCGGCGTGGTGGTGCTCGACCGGCTGCCGCCACCGGAGAGGGCGTGCGGCACCGCCTCTAACAACATCGGCAGCCACCATCCGGAGCAGCTGATGCGTTTCATCGAGGTGCTGTCCGCTGCCCTCGGCCGCAAGCCGCGGATGAACCTGCTGCCAATGCGGCCCGGGGACGTGCAGGCGGCCTACGCCGAGGATCGACGAGGGGCTACCGAGGCTGCTGGCGTGGTACCGCGATTACGACGCGAGCTAGATCGAGCCGATCGCCGACGCTTCCTCGCGTTGGCACTGGCCGCGAGGCTGCAGCCCGCGTTCCTCTTCGCCGGCGCCGCCAATGCAGCGAACCGGGCGCTGAGCGCCGGTCCCCGCAACTACAGGGCGGCGCTGCGATCGCTCCGTGCCGGCGACGTGTTGCGCCTCGCGGCGGGGGAATACAGCCGCGGTCTGCCGCTGCACGAGGTCACCGGTACCGAGGAGCGGCCAATCGTCATCGAAGGTCCTCCGGCCCCGAACCGGGCAGTCTTTCTCGGGCGAGCGGGTTTGCACACGGTGAGCCTGCTCGACTGCGCCCACGTGATCGTTCGCAATCTCGTGCTCGACGGGCGCGGCGAGAGGGTCGACGCGGTGCGCGCCGAAGGCCACGCGCGGTTCGCGCACCATGTCACGCTCGAAGGGCTGACGATCGTCAACCACGGCGCCACGCAGCAGAATTCGGGCATTTCGACCAAGTGCCCGGCCTGGAGATGGGTCGTTCGGGGCAACACGATCAGCGGTGCCGGCACCGGGATGTATTTCGGCGACTCCGATGGCTCCGACCCGTTCTTCGACTCGGTGATCGAAAGCAACCGGATCGTCGACCCGGTGGGCTACGGGATCCAGATCAAGCATCAGCACGGTCGGCCGGGTGCCGATGCGCGAGCTGACGCGGCCTCTACCCTGATCCGTCGCAACGTGATCGTGAAGAGCCGCCCTGCTTCCGCGCCCGAACTGGCGCGGCCGAACCTTCTGGTGGGCCACTTTCCGCTGGCCGGCCCAGGCGCCCAAGACCGTTACCTGATCTATCGCAACCTGCTGCTCGACAATCCGTCGGAGGCGCTGTTCCAGGGCGAGGGCAACATCGCCTTCTACAACAACCTGCTCTTCAATCCGCGCGGCCAAGGCATGCGCATCCAGCCGCACAATGACAAGCCACGCGAGGTGGCGGTGTTCAACAACACGGTCGTGGCCGCGGCACTCGGCATCGGATTCATTGGCGGCGAACCGGGGCACAGCCGGCTGTTCGAGCACAACCTCGTGTTTGGCGATCCGGCGATGCGCAGCGATGTCGAGGGGGAGAATCTCAGCGGCGAATTCGCGCGCGCGCAGGCGCTGTTCGCTCGGCTCGAAGCCGACCCGATGAGGCTCGACCTGACCCCGCAGGAGGCGCTGCCGGCGCCGCGCTCCTCGATTGGCAGCGAGTGGCTGTCCTTGCCGGACGCGCGGGACGATTTCGTCGGGCGAGCGCGAACCGGCCCGGCCTTCGGGGCCTGCCTGGGCGCTTGAGTCCGTTCGACAGTTGGCGGGCCGAGGCGCACCTGTCGTCATGAGCGGCGAGGCGCGACCGCGCGGTTGCCGGCGAGCGGCCGGTAGGCGCTCGCTCACTTGCAAGTGCTGCGGTCGGAGCTTACCCTCACATCGGGCTTGCATCAGGGAGAGGGTTCGATGAAAACCGTTCAGTGGATTTGCGCGGCCGCGCTGATGATCGGTGCCGGTGAACTTCTGGCGCAAGAGTGCGCAAACAATAACCGCTTGTCCGCGGCGCAGATCCAGTCGGCATTGGGCGCCAAGTGGTTCTGCGCGCAGAAGGTGGCGGGGGATCCCAACTCGATGTGGCGGGAGTTCATTCCGAATGCGGCATCCGGCACCTTTCAGGAGTGCCATTCCGGCCTGACGACCGGCCCGGATCCCATAGACCCCAAGAAAGGGACATTCACGATCGCCGGCCAAGGGGCCGTTGGCACGATCAACTTCAATTACGGAGGCGGTAACTCGTATACGTATTGGGTGTGCCCTGACATCGCAGGAAGCCGTTGGGTCTTTCGGGATACGAGCGGCGGTGGCGGCAACACAACTGGCTTCTACGTGCACCTGAGCTCCTGCCCGTCGACCGGCATTTCCACGGCCCAGAAGACAAACTGTCCGCCGTGATCGGCGGCAGTTCGTCCCGCTCGGGGGCGAGTCGAAGTCCCGTCACCTGCTCCGGCTGGAGTTGCGACGGGCGCAGCTGAAGCGCGGGAGATGCGCTCCGATGCGACAGTCATCCGGCTGAGCCAACCCGACCGACGATCCGGTCGCTGCCCGTTGGGTCGCGTGCGATGCGGCTCAGCGATTCGCGGGCAATTGCATCGCCTTCGTGCCAGCGCTACTTTTCCGCGCTTGCGCCTGAACGCGAGAGACCGGCAAGCTTCGCGGATGCGCGCCGCTATGGCAGCGCGACGCGTTGCGGCCATTCGTTCGGCGGATGGCCAGGTGGTCGCGGAGTTGCGGCCAAAGATCGCGGGACGGTCGCTTTGACTCGCTTTCGGACCGCGTTGGTGCTTGCCGCCTTCGCGGCCTTCGTCGCCTACCTGTCGTTCGTCCCGTTCCGCTACCAGCCGCTGGCGTTCGACGACGCGCTGGCGCGGTTCGCGCGCATTCCGTACCTCGACCTCGGCGCCGGCAGTCGCGCCGACTGGGTGGCCAACATCCTGATGTTCCTGCCGCTCGGCTGGCTGGCGGCGGCGCTGTTCGTGCCGCGGCCGCGCGGCCGCTTCGATCTCGCGGCGATCGCGCCGTCGCTGGCTCTCGGCGCGGCGTGGGCGGTGGCGGTGGAGTTCGGTCAGCTGTACTTCCCCAACCGCACGGTGTCGATCAACGACATCGTCGCCGAGGTGATCGGCACTTTCCTCGGGGCGTGGCTGTGGTGCGCGTTCGGCGCCAGCAGCCGCGACTGGTGGCGCACGCTGCTGCGTGGCGGCCGGGCCAGCGCCAGTGCCGCGCTCGGCGCCTACCTGCTCGCCTACCTGGTGATGAGCTTCTCGCCGTTCGACGTCGTTATCAGCATCGACGAACTCGCCCACAAGGCAGCCTCGGATCTGAACGGCTGGTGGCTGGCGCCGATCGGCTGCGGGCGAACGCCGTGCGGGCTGAAGCTGCTGGCCGAAGCCTTGGCCGTCGCTCCCTTTGGTTGGTGGCTGGCCATGCGCCGTGGCGGGCAGGGCCGCTCGTTGGGCGTGGCGGCCGTTGCCGGCGCGAGTCTCGGGGTGCTGATCGAGCTGGGGCAGTTCCTGCTCGTCAGCGGCACATCGCAGGGGGCCTCGGTCGTGTCGCGCGCCGCGGGCGCAGCCGCCGGCGCATGGCTGCACTCGCTGCGGGGGCGGATTGTCGGCATCGACTGGGTGCGCTGGGGGCGACCGCTGGTGCTGGCCGGCGCGCTTCCCTGGCTGGCGGCCGTCGCCTACATCGCCGGCTGGCCCGGCGGCCGCTGGCTCGCTCCCGAGGCGGCGCTGGCGCGGTTCGGCGAGGTCGAGTGGCTGCCCTTTTACTACCAGTACTACAGCACCGAGCAGGCGCTGATCCGCAGCACGCTGGTGCACCTTGTGCTGTACCTGCCCGTCGGCGTCGCGGTCTGGCTGTGGGGGCGACGGACCAACTCCTCGTCTGGCGCTGCCGCGGCACTACTCGCCGGGGCGATCGCGATCGTCGCCGAGACCGGCAAGCTTTTCGTCGAAGGCAGGCACCCGGACTACACCGATGTGCTGTTCGCGATGGCGGCGGCCTGGGCAGCGGCGACGGTGCTGCGCTGGGCCTCGAGCGTTCCCGTTGCTGCTCCCGTTGCACGGCCAGCACGGGCGTTCACGTCCGCCGCTTCGTCGCTGCCGCCCGTCGCCCGGCAGGCGTCAACTGCTGCCGATCCGGCCACTGACACCCATGCGGCCCCTAGAGCGGATGACGCTGTCGAGGCCGTCGGCCTGGCGGGATCCTGGGGCGCGCGCCTCGGCTCCGCGACACTGCTCGTGGTGGTCGCGATCTCGCTGCTGCGCTTCCCGGTTGGGCAGCTGTCGCTTGCGGTCGCGCTGCTTGCCTATGCGGCGCTGCTGCTGCGGTGGCCGCTCGCCTATCTGCTCGTGGTGCCGGTCGCCCTGCCGCTGCTCGATCTTGCCGGCTACAGCGGCCGCTTCTTCTGGGACGAGTTCGACCTGCTGCTCGCCACCACGCTCGGCGTGCGGCTGCTGACGGCGGCGCCGCGGCGCGCGGCGCCGCAGCCGCCGAAGCTCGCCCTGTCGCTGCTGGCGCTGTCGGTGGCGGCGAGCACGGCGGTTGCGCTCTGGCCGCCGGCGCCGCTCGATGCCAATTCCTTCACCAGCTACCTGAGCCCGTACAACGCGCTGCGCGTGGCCAAAGGCTATGTGTGGGGCGGGGCGTTGCTCTGGCTGCTATGGCGCGACGCCGCTACGGGGCGCGAGGTGGCATTGCGCCTTCAGCTCGGCCTTGGGCTGGCACTGCTGGCGGCCGCGCTCGGCGTGTTCTGGGAGCGGCTCGTCTTCGTTGGCCTGGCGAACTTCGGCGCCTGGTTTCGCGCCGCCGGGATGGTTTCGGCAACCCATGTCGGAGGCGCATATCTGGAGGCGATGCTCGTCGTGCAGACGCCCTTCGCGCTCCCGTTGGCCGCGTCGGCGCTGCGATTCGCCGCGGCGGCGCTGTGGCTCGCCGTGGCGCTGCTCGGCGCCGCGGCCGTGCTGATGACGCTGTCGCGCGCGGCGGCGGTGGCGTGGGCGATCGTCGTCGCGACCTTTGCGCTGCTGTGGTGGTTTCGTGCCCATCGACTGGCTGGCCAGCACTGGCGCATCGCCGGCGCCGCGGGCGCGGTCGCGCTGCTGGGTGCCGGCGCGCTGATGGCCCAGTCGAGCTATCTGCGCGATCGACTGACGCTGACCGGTACCGATTTCGGCGTCCGGCTCGCCCACTGGCGGACCACGGCCGACCTGATGCGCGGCAATCCGCTGCACGTCGTCTTCGGCATGGGTCTCGGCAGTTTTCCGCGCGAGTACTACCTCGCTCATGCCGCGACGGCCCGAATTGCGGCCTACCGGCTGGGCCGCGAGCCCGGCGATGGCAGGGCCTATCTCAGCCTGCTCGGCGGCCGTGGCATGTATCTGGATCAGCGCGTCGAGGCTGATCGCGGGGAGGACCTGCTGCTGCGTGGTCAGGTGCGATCGTCACCGCCGGGTGCTGAACTGGCGGTGGCCCTGTGCGAGAAGTCGTTCCTGGCTTCCGTGGGCTGCGACTGGGCCGTCGTCCCGGCCGCGGCCGGTTGGCGGCCCTTCGAGGTTCGACTTCGTCTGCCTGCGGCAGCGAGCCGGCGCATCGGTCCGGCCGCGCCGGTGTCGCTGTCGCTGCACAACGGCGGCTTCGGCACGCGCATCGATGTGACCGGGCTGTCGCTCGCCGGTGGATCGGAGGAGCGGCTTGCCAATGGCTCCTTCGGCCACGGCCTGGACCGCTGGCTGATGCACTCCGACGCTCACCTGGCCTGGCGCGCCCACAGCACTTGGTTGCAGATCGCTTTCGAGCAGGGGCTGCTGGGATTCGCCGCCTGGCTGGCCGTGGGATTGGGGGTCGTGTTCGCCGCGGCGCGGCGCCTGGACGCTCACTTCCAGCTCGCGGCCTTGGCTGCAGCCGCCGGCTTTGTGGTGGTCGGGTCCTTCGACACCCTGCTGGACGCGCCGCGCATCACGCTGCTCGTCGCGCTCCTGTTCTCGCTCGCCACCCGGCCGATTGCGCGAACCGCGGCGGGACTTTCCCGCCCAGACGGCGGGCCGCTGGTGTCCTACGGCAGCGCAGGACGAAGAACTGCGCCGCCCTCGGCCGACCGGCCGCTTGCGGCCGTCGACGGACACTCATGAACCGCCGGCGCTTCGCTTTGCCTCGATGCGTGGCCCAGTCGGCCTCCAATCCTGCGCGGCGCGCTGCGCGGCGAGCACCTGCTCCGGAGTGAGCGCAGGAAGGAGGCTGTTGCGCGCATCGCGGGCGCGTTCGTGGCCCTGGGCGGAGGCGAGATTGAACCAGATGTAGGCCTTCGACTTGTCGACTGCCACCCCCTGGCCGTTGCGGTACATGATCCCCAGGCTGTACTGCGCCTCGGCGTGATTCTGTTGCGCGGCCAGCTCGAACCACTTGAACGCGAGCGGAAAGCTCTGCAGCGCTCCGCGGCCGGCGTGGTGCATCGCGCCGAGCGTGTACTGCGCCTCGGCAAGCTGCTGTTCCGCCGACCGCTCGATCCATCGCATGGCGATGGCCGGGTCGCGCTCGACCCCTTGGCCCTTCAGGTAAGCGATCCCGAGCTGCAGTTGCGCCCTGGGATCGCCGCCCTCGGCCAGCGCCGCCAGCGCGAGGTCGCCGACGACCGGCGCCGACGCGCTGTCGCCGACGTCGTTTCTCATCTCCGGTGGCGCCGCGCTTCCGGTGGCCGGTTCCGCCTGCGTCGGCGCAGTCAATACGAGGCCGGCAACCGTGAACCCGATGCCGAAGGTCAGCACAACCGCCGCCGCGATCGCCACGCCGAGCATCAGGCCCTGGGTGAGCCTCTGAAAACGCCGCCCGCAGGCGCGGCAACGGTAGGCCGAGTAGAAGATCGAGCGCCAGAGCCCGTCGTCGGGGCGATGACGGGAGCGCCGCAGGTTGTCGCTCTTGCAGGAGGGGCACCTAGGAGTCACGTTGACGCGCTCGTTGTTCGAATCGATGCGGTGGCTTTGCGTCGCGCCGTCGGCGATGTCGATCGGCATCCATATCGCGGGTCGATGCGAATCGGCGTCGAATTGCGGGGAGCGCATCGGCTGGCCAGCGCCGAGCGTACTGCAAAGGATCCGGCGATTCGTCGTCCATGGCGAGTCCGTGAGGCGCCGGCGTGCCGGCTTTCGCCGCGCTGGCTGTGGTGTGCCATCGGCTGCCGAACGATCGAGTCTGAGTCGCGGAGAGCGCGCCGGGCCGCCCCAAGCGCTCACACCGGAGCGCGCAGCGCGGAGGACAACATACAAGCCCGGCCAAGAGCGTCGACGCCGTCATCCCGGCAACCTGTCGGGACACGGCTCGGGAGCAGCGTTTCAAGTGTCGGAAAATTTGACACTCGCGTTCGCCGTTCTGTCGACCGGATGCCGCTCGGCGGGGCGTGAACGGCTGGCTTCAAAAAAATCAATGCGTTAGTTTCTGCCGCTTCATTCAGGCGTGAACTTTGCTTGCCATCTTTGTGCTAGGGTGAGCCGCAGCGGCTTGGCCTTCTGTCTGCGTGTGCGGATGTCCGCCTTCAGACTGCGGCGAGAGTTCTCAACTGTTCGAAGCTGGCGCGCCCAGCAGGTTGCGTATGTCCGAGAAGTTTGATCGAGTCGAGGGTGGCAGCGGCATGACGCCGGAAGAGACTGCGCGCCTGCTCGCGCGTCGGCGATTCACCCGCGCGGGTCTGTCGGTGCCGGTGGTCCTCGGCACGCTCGCCAGCAAGCCTGTGCTCGGCCAGAGCGGCCCGCCCTACAACTGCACGGTTTCGGGTCAGGTTTCCGGCAATCTTTCGCACCCCGGCGATGCTGTCTGTTCGGAGCAGGGGTCCAACGCGACGTACTGGAGCTCGACATCGGCGTGGCCTGACGCGATGGCACCAAAGGGCGACGTTCCGAGCATTGACGAGAGCGTCTCCGAATACAGTGTCAAGAACAACGGGAAAGGAAAGGGAAAGGGAAAAGCAAAAACAGACAACAAGGATTCTGCTTCCACCACAACTACGGCTGCTGCCGCTTCATACGAGAAGGGAACCCTTTTTGCGGGTTTCGGGTCCGCGCTCGTATTCGGCGGGCTCGCCTCGGCCTTTTTCACCAGGATC
Source organism: uncultured Burkholderiaceae bacterium (assembly GCA_964388005.1). GTDB lineage: Bacteria > Pseudomonadota > Gammaproteobacteria > Burkholderiales > Burkholderiaceae_F > JADJWR01. Next base: position 7,862 of record CAYLZU010000044.1, on the reverse strand, counting down.
GACGATGGGGGGCAAGCTAGGCTCGTCGACGCCGGCTCTGACTCCGAGCGAGCATCTCTGTATGAGGTTCTTGCCCTGCCGGCGTCAGGGGAGAAATTCGACCTCGGTCGCGCGACGGTCGTTTCTCTCTGCAATTACTACAACAATCCCTCCCGCTATCCGGTGACGGCGCAGACGATCATCATGATGTTCAATGCGACGTACAACGGCGGCATGTACCCGGTGAACAGCACCGTCTCCTGGTCGAGGACACAGGTCCTGAGCTACCTGACGAGCCTGTATTCGTAGGGCTGATCGCGCGGCGCGATCGAGCCGGGCTCCGCAGAGCTTCGGGCATTTGGTGCGCTCGCGGGCGTGACCGGCGGTTTACCATGCCGGGTCCACTCGACCCGGCTCAGCCCGTGCAACCGACTGCGCTTTCCCGCTGGTGCCTCGTTTCCGAGGCCGACGCGTCCTGGCGCTGCTGGGGCAACGAATACGTCGTCCACCACGCACTGTCCAACGACACGCATCGACTGAGCCGCCTCGCCGGCGCCTTGCTGTCGGTGCTGCGGCAGCACGGCAGCCTCGACGCCGATGCGCTCGCGCGGCAGTGCGCCGTGCACGGGGACGAGGTCGCCGAGACGCTGGCCGCGCTCGAGGAACTGGATCTGGTCGCGCGGTGCTAACGCTCGGCAGCCTCTCGCCGGCGGACCTTGCCCGGCGGCTTGCCGCTGGGCTGTCGCTGCGCATCGGGCCTTTCCGGTATCGCGTGCGCAGCGGCCTGTCTCGCGTGGCCAACGGCGTCGCGGCGCTGTATTCGGACTTTCCCCTCGATGCCGGCGGCGGATTCCACGACTTCCATGTCCGCCTCGACCGCGTCGCCGGGTGGCGCCGATGGGTTCGGCCGCAGGTGAACTTCTGGCTCGACGGCCACCAGCCCTTCCGGCCCCTGCCGGCGAGCCAGGCCTACGCGATGCTGGAATGGGGCATGAACTGGTGCGTCGCCGCCCAGGCGCACCACTATCTGCTGCTCCACGCGGCGGTAGTCGAGCGGCGCGGCCGTTGCGTGATCCTTCCCGGGGATCCGGGCGCCGGCAAGAGCACGCTGACGGCAGCGCTGATGCTCTCCGGCTGGCGGCTGCTGTCCGACGAACTGACGGTCGTCGATCGGGACGACGGACTGATCGAACCGCTGGCGCGGCCCGTCAGCCTGAAGAACGAATCGATCGACGTGATCCGCTCGTTCGAACCGCGCGCCGTCTTCGGCGAGACGGCCCGCGACACGCACAAGGGAACGGTGTCGCATCTGCGGCCGACCGCCCAGAGCGTCGCCGGCCTCGGGCAGAAGGGGCGGGCGGCGCACATCGTCTTCCCGCGCTGGCAGCGCGGCGCCGCGACTCAGCTCGAGGCGCGGCCGAAGGCGGATGCGTTCATGCACCTGGCCAACCACGCGTTCAACTACAGCCTGCTGGGGCGTCTCGGTTTCGAGCTGTGCGCCAGTCTCGTCGACGCCTGCGACTGCTGGGACTTCGGTTACTCGCGGCTCGACGGGGCGCTGCGCGCCTTCGAGGAGCTCGTCGCATGACGGCGGACTGGAACTACCTGCTGCTCGCGCTGCGCGAGCCGCGGGCGATGGCCGGGTTCGATGAGGCGGCCTGGGATCTCGTCGTTCGACAGGCGGCTGGGGCGAGCCTGCTCGGCCGCCTCGGCGCGCTCGCGGCGCATTGCGGCGTGCAGACGGCGCTGCCGCCGGCCGTGTGGCGGCACATGCAGGCGATGCTCACGGTCGCCGGGCAGCAGCAGCGGGCCGTGCGCTGGGAACTCGTGCAGCTGACGCGAACGCTGGCGGAGCTCGACGGTCCCGTGCTGCTGCTGAAGGGCGCGGCGTACGTCGCCGCCGGACTGCCCCCGGCGGCCGGCCGGCTCTTTTCCGACATCGATCTGCTGGTGCCGCGAGCGCAGCTCGACGTGGCGGAAGCGGCGCTGATGATCAGCGCTACTACCGGCAGTGGATGCACGAATTGCCGCCGATGACGCACATCCGTCGCCGGACCGTGCTCGACCTGCACCATAGCATCCTCCCCGAGACAGCGCGGCTGCGGACCCGGCCCGAGCCGATCGTCGCGGCGGCGCGGCCGCTCGCCGGGTTTCCGCGCTTCAGCCTGCCCGATGCGCTCGATCTCGTCCTGCACAGCGCGACGCACCTGTTCCACGAGGGCGAATGGGAGCACGGGTTGCGCGACCTGGTCGACCTCGATGCGCTGCTGCGCGCCGAGTGCCGTGACGCCGGCGACTGGGACCGGCTGCTCGTCCGCGCCGACGAACTGAATCTCGGCCGGCCCCTCTACTACGGGCTGCGCTATTGCATGCGGCTTCTGCAAACTCCTGTGCCCGACGACATCGTCGCGCGTTGTCCCGACCGGCCGTCGGCCTTGGCGGCCCCCGTGATGGATCGCCTGTTCCTGCCGGCGCTGGCGAGCGCGCACGCGAGCAGCCGCGTCCCGACCTCAGGTGCCGCCTCGTTTGCTCTCTATGTCCGCAGCCACTGGCTTCGCATGCCGGCGCATTTGCTGCTGCCGCACCTCGCCTACAAGGCATGGCTCGGCGTGACCGAAGGCCGAAGCGACTCGGCGGGCGACAAGGACACGGCAGCTGCCGTCATCGATCGGCCGTAGGCCGGCAGCGGTGCCTTCGCGTCGACGGTCGATGAAACGGCCCGTTGATGCCGTTGGCGCCACAACTCTGCGCGATACCGGCGCGCTCGCCGGTCGATGTCACGCCCGATGCCCCTGCCACGCGCAACGTCCGCCGGTCGCACCCTTCCGACCGCCCGGTCCCGCCGCCCGCCACGAATTCTCCAGCACGGCGCCTGATCCCATAAACTTGGTATGTCCAGGGTGCAGCGAAGTGAAGGCACGCCTCTCCTCCAACGCTTGTCCGTGCGTGATCGGGCTACTCGGCACGCCGCGCGACGCAGCGGTTCATCGATCGAGACCCTGCGCCTGCGTACTTCGGTCATGCAACCGGGCTACGCTCAAGGGCTCCTTGCCAAACACGTCCACTCTTCTGGGCTGACTAAGACTACACGGCCATGATCAAGCTGTTCCGCCACCATGTCTCGGTCGGCTCGCTGCTGATGCTCAGCGCCGACACGGTCCTGCTGCTCGCGGTGGTGCCGATGGCGCTGGCGCTGCAGGGCAGCGGCGATGTGGCCACGGCGCTGCTGCCGTCAATCCTCTTTGCGACCCTGATGCTGGCGCTGAACGGCTCGCTCGGCGTGTATCGCCGCGAGGGCGGGTCGAGCTTCGGCAGTCAGCTCGGCCGGGTGCTGCTGGCGGTCGCGCTCGGAATCCCCGTCGCCTACATGCTCTTCTCGGTGACCCCGCACGGCTACGAGGCGCGCAATTCGATCGGCTACGCGGTCCTGCTCTCGCTGTGCGGGCTGATCCTTCTGCGGCAGGTCATCTTCTGGGCGGGCACCGCTGGCCTCGGCGCCAAGCGCGTGCTGATCGTCGGCACGGGAGGCGATGCCGCCGGTGTCGAAAGGGCTCTGGCATCGATGGGTTACCCATCGCTGTCGATCGTCGGTTTCTATCCTGTCGCCGAAGGCAGCGAAGAAGCGGCCGTTGCGCAAGACCGCATCCTGCCGCGGGCGCTGCCGCTGTCGGAAATCGTCGCCGGCCTCGGCGTCAAGGAAGTCATCGTTGCGGTCCGCGAACAGCGTGGCGGGGTGCTGCCGATGCGCGAACTCGTCGAATGCCGGGTCAGCGGCATCCCAGTGACCGACCTTGCCGGGATGTACGAACGGGTGCGCGGAGAGGTTCCGATCGAGTCGCTGAAGGCGAGCTGGCTCATCTACGGGCAGGGGTTCGTTCAGGGGCGGGCGCGGACCCTGGTGAAACGGACATTCGACGTCATCGTCTCGGCCGCCCTGCTGGTGCTGGCACTGCCGGTCATGATCCTGACCGCTGTCGCGATCCGCTTCGACAGCGCCGGCCCGGTCATCTATCGCCAGGAGCGGGTCGGACGCGGAGGGCGCCGTTTTGTCTGCCTGAAGTTCCGCAGCATGCGCTGCGATGCCGAGCAGGACGGGGTCGCGCGCTGGGCGATTCAGTCCGATCCGCGCGTGACCCGTATCGGCCGGTTCATCCGCCGGCTGCGCATCGACGAACTGCCGCAGCTGTTCAACGTGCTGCGTGGCGAGATGAGCATGGTCGGCCCCCGGCCGGAGCGGCCGAACTTCGTCGCCGAACTGAAGCAGATGATCCCCTTCTACGACCTGCGCCACAGCGTCAAGCCCGGAGTCACCGGCTGGGCGCAGGTGCGTTACAGCTACGGCGCAACGGTGGAAGATGCCCGCAAGAAACTGCAGTTCGACCTCTATTACGTCAAGAATCACTCGCTGTTTCTCGACCTGGTGATCCTGGTCGAAACGGTTCGGGTCGTCCTTTTCCGGGAAGGTGCGCACTGACGATCTGCCCGCACTCGACGTTCGGCGGCCGATCGGCCGGGGTCCAGGCGCAGACCGTTATGCTGTGGCGCATGACGTGTCAACCTTGCCGGGGCGGCATTCCGGGCCGGCATGGGTTGGCCGCGCTGCCCGAATCTCCGCGGGGCGTGCGCCGGGCCGGCCCGACCGCGTAACCGCGCGAAATGCGCAACACATCGGTGCTCCGCCCAAGCCCTTGGACCTCAGCCGCATCCCTGTCGACTGGTATCTGAACCCGGCGGTCTGGTCCTACGGGTTCGCCGCCCTTGCGTTCGCGGCATTCGCCATCCAGCTGTCGATCGGCTGGAAGGGCGGCGGACGGGCGTTGCTGCTGCTCGCTTCCGTGACGCTCAGCGTGTTCTGGGCCGGCATCACGACGGTCTTTGCGCTGGAGCCGAGCTGGCCGTCTTGGCGCCTGTCGCATGTGCTCGATGTCGCGCGGCTGGCGTGCGCCATCGCCTTCCTGGCCGTGATCCTGCTGCATGCGCGGCGCGCCGGCGACGAGCTGCGCGGCAGGGGATGGGTCGTCTACGCGCTGATCCTCGTGCCCACGGTGATGGTCGTGCTCTCCGGCATGCCGCCGCCGGCGGTGGTGGTCGACGGCAATGCCCCGACGCTGATCTTCGGCGCCCATCTGGCGCTGGCGCTGGTGGGCGTTGCGCTTGCGGAGCAGGTCTACCGGCACAGCCCGTCGACCCTGCGATGGAACCTGCGGCCGCTGTGCCTGGGACTGGCGGGGCCGTTCGTGCTCGACGTCGTCGTCTATTCGGACGCGCTGCTGTTCCGTGCCCTCGACCCGCACCTGTGGGCGGCGCGCGGGTTCGCCTACGCGCTGTCGATCCCTTTGCTCGGGTTGGCCGCGCGCCGCAACCGCGACTGGACCTTCGACGTCACCCTGTCGCGCGGCGTGATCGCCGGCTCGACCGCCGTGCTCGCCGCCGGCGTCTACCTTCTGGTTGTCGCCGGTTCCGGCTACTACGTGCGCTATTTCGGCGGCAGCTGGGGCAAGACGCTGCAGACGGTGATCGTCTTCGGCGCCTTTCTGCTGCTCGCCTTCGTGACCGTCTCCGGCACCTTCCGCGCCAAGCTGCGGGTGCTGGTGGCGAAGAACTTCTTCACCTACCGCTACGACTACCGCGAGGAGTGGCTCAAGTTCACCCGCACGCTCACCGCCGGCGACGAGCGGCGGCCGATCGCGGAAGTCTGCGTGCGTGCGCTCGCGGACCTCGTCGAGAGCACCGGCGGCGGCCTGTGGCTGCGGCGGGACGATGGCTACGCCCAGGTGGCGCGCGTCAACCAGCCGCAGATCGGCGCTGTCGAGGCCGCCGACGGCGCGCTGCCCTTGTTCCTGCACCGCACCGGCTGGGTGATCGAAGTGCCGGTGGCGAGGCTCGATCCGTCCAGCCAGGGCGGCTTCGGGCTACCGCCGTGGATCGATGCGCTTCCCGGCGCCTGGCTGATCGTGCCGCTGCTGGTCGCGGAAGACCTGATCGGATTCGTTGTGCTGGAGTCGCCGCGCGTCAAGATGGAGGTCAACTGGGAGGTGCGCGACCTGCTGAAGACCGCCGGCCGCCAGGCCGCCAGCTACCTGGCGATGCAGCGGGCGACCGAAGCGCTGCTGGAGGCGCGCAAGTTCGACGCCTTCAACCGCATGTCGGCGTTCGTCGTGCACGACCTCAAGAACCTGGTGGCGCAGATGCAGCTGCTGCTGCGCAACGCGCAGAAGCACCATGCCAATCCGGAGTTCCAGCGCGACATGCTGACGACCGTCGAGCACGTGGTCGGGCGCATGAACCAGCTGATGCAGCAGCTGCGCTCCGGGGAAACGCCGGTCGAGAATCCGCGCCCGGTGGACCTGTCGACGCTGGTGCGGCGCGTGCAGTCGGTGCGCGCCGCCGGCCGGTCGGACCTGCGCATCGAGGCGGTGCCGGAGGTGTTCGCCAACGGCCACGAGGAGCGGCTCGAGCGCGTCATCGGTCACCTGGTGCAGAACGCTTTCGAGGCGGCGGGCGACGGGAGCGTGCGCGTCAATCTGCGGGTCCTGCGCGAGCAGGGCCATGCGGTGGTCGAGGTGGCCGACAACGGCGTCGGCATGACGCCCGAGTTCATCCGCGACCACCTGTTCAGGCCGTTCCAGTCCAGAAAGCCGAACGGCATGGGCATCGGCGCCTACGAAAGCCAGCAGTATGTCGCCAGCCTCGGCGGCCGCATCGAGGTGCGCAGCGAGCCGGGCCGGGGGACCACGGTGCGGGTGCTGCTGCCGCTGCTGCGCCAGGCCGGCGCGGCCGCCGCGCAGGAGCAGACGGCATGAACGCGGACAGCCGCGCTGACGAAGCGCTCATCCCGAAGCCGCGCAGCGCGGACGGCAGCCCCTTGAACGACAAGCGCCGGCCGCTGCTGGTCGTCGAGGACGACCCGGCGCTGCAGAAGCAGATGAAGTGGGCTTTCAGCGACTACGACGTGGCGCTGGCCGGCGACCGCGAGACGGCGCTGGCACTGCTTCGGCGCGTCGAACCGGCGGTGGTCACGATGGATCTCGGCCTGCCACCGGCGCCGGACAGCACCACCGAAGGGTTCGCCACGCTGCGCGAGATCCTGTCGCTTTCGCCGGACACCAAGGTGATCGTGCTCACCGGCCAGAACGACCGCGACAACGCCCTGAAGGCGATCGCCCTCGGCGCCTACGACTTCTACGCCAAGCCGTTCGAGCCCGATGTGCTGACGCTGATGATCGACCGCGCCTTCCGGCTGCACGACCTGCAGGAGGAGAACCGCCGCCTGCGCGACGCCAGCCCGCCGGAAGGGCTCGGCGGCCTGATCACGCGCGACCCGGAGATGCTGCGCGTCTGCCGCACCATCGAGCGGGTGGCGCCGACCAACGCCACGGTGATGATTCTCGGCGACTCCGGCACCGGCAAGGAGCTGCTCGCCCGCGGCGTGCACGACCTGTCGCCGCGCAGGTCGCGCCGCTTCGTCGCCATCAACTGCGCCGCCATCCCCGAGAACCTGCTCGAAAGCGAGCTGTTCGGCTACGAGCGCGGCGCCTTCACCGGCGCCAACAAGCAGACCATTGGCAAGATCGAGACGGCGCACAAGGGGACGCTGTTCCTCGACGAGATCGGGGACCTGCCCGGCTCGCTGCAGGCCAAGCTGCTGCGCTTCCTGCAGGAGCGGTCGATCGAGCGTCTCGGCGGCCGTGAGGAAATCCCGGTCGACGTGCGCGTGGTGTGCGCCACGCACCAGAACCTGCGCGCGCTGATCGCCGACGGCCGCTTCCGCGAGGACCTCTTCTACCGGCTGGCCGAGATCGTCGTCAACGTGCCGCCGCTGCGCGCCCGCCCCGGCGATGCGGCGCTGCTGGCGCACGCGTTCGTGCTGCGATTCGCCGCCG
>CAYLZU010000043.1:0-15983 GCA_964388005.1 uncultured Burkholderiaceae bacterium | reverse complement strand
GGCTGCCTGTCGTTCTTCAGCAAGGGTGCGCAGATCGTATTGATCGCCAATCCGCGCGACCTGCCGACCTTCCTCAAGACGCTGCGGCAAACCCGCTTCTCCGCGATCATGGGTGTGAACACGCTGTTCCGCGCACTGCTCGACGCGCCGGGTTCGGCCGAGGTCGACTGGAGCGGCCTGAAGCTCGCGGTGGCCGGCGGCATGGCCGTGCAGCACGTGGTGGCGCACCGCTGGAAGCAGATGACCGGGGTGCCGCTGGTCGAGGGCTACGGGCTCACCGAGAGCGCGCCGGTGGCGATTGCCAACCCTGTCACCATCGACGAGTGGAGCGGCCGGATCGGCGTGCCGGTGCCGAGTACGGATGCGGCGATCCTCGACGACGACGGCCATCCGGTCGCCCTGGGTGAAGTCGGCGAGATCTGCATCCGCGGCCCGCAGGTGATGAAGGGCTACTGGAACCGGCCCGAGGAAACGGCCATGGTGTTCACCGCCGACGGCTGGCTGCGCACCGGCGACATGGGCGTGATGGACGAGCACGGCAGCATCCGCATCACCGACCGCAAGAAGGACATGATCATCGTCTCCGGCTTCAAGGTGTTCCCGAACGAGATCGAGGACGTGCTGGCTGCGCACCCCGGCGTGGCCGAGGTGGCGGCGATCGGCGTGCCGGACGAGCGCTCGGGCGAGGCGGTCAAGGTGGTGGTGGTGCGCAAGGATCCGACGTTGACGGAGGGCGATCTTCTCGCGCATTGCAAGCAGCACCTGACCGGCTACAAGATGCCGCGTGTGGTCGAGTTCCGAACCGAGCCGCTGCCGAAGACCAACATCGGCAAGATCCTGCGGCGGGAGCTGCGCGACGGTGCTGCGGCGCCGGCAGCGCAGGCAGCGCAGGCGTAGGGAGCGTCCGTCAACAGCCCGCACGCACGATCCACGTGCGGAGGAGTGATCGGCCTGCTCGTCGCCGAGCTCCCTTCGCGCCCAGGCCGTTCACGGCGCGGATCGCGCCGGCGTCGCCGCTGCGGCCGGCGGCGCAAAGCGGTCGTGCACGGCGACGAGCTGGTCTTCGGTGGTCGCCACGATCCACAGCCGCGCCGACTCCACGATGTGGCGGTTGTGGTCCTTGAACGGTCCCATCGAGGCGGCGCTCTTCCACAGCACCGGGCCGACCCGGCTGGTCTTGCCCGACGGCGTGCCGACCAGCAGCGCGTAAGGCCCGAGCGGCAGCGACACGAACGGCTGCGCCGGCCTGGCGCGCAGGCGCCAGTCGATGAACGGCGATTCGCTGATCAGAAGCGGTGTCGGCAGGCCGCAGAACACGGTGTAGTCGTACAGGGCCAGCTGCTCGCGCAGGCCCACGTAAGCCTGCCGGATGTCGGCGATGACGGCGGCGCGGACCTCGTCGTCGAACATCGCCTCCTGCGCATAACGGGCGTGCGCGCGCTGGGCCTGCCGCTGGTAGTCGCAGACGAGGGCGAGGTCGATGCAGTCCTGGGCGGCGCGCTGCACGTCCGCAACCGGCCCGGCGTCGTCGGGGTGTCCGAGCTGGGCGGCGCGCAGGAATCGCGACAGTCCGCTTTCGCGGATCGCGGGCCCGCTGGCGGCATGCGCCGAGTCGTCCGCGTCCTTCTTCAGGCAGACGTAGACGATCTTCTCGCTGGCGAAGCGCGCCTTCTTGCCGTCGTCGAACCTGATCTGGCCGTCGCCGCAGTCGAGGTAGCGCGTGCCGACGTGGCCGTGCTCCCAGACCCAGTTGCGCAGGAACGGGCGCAACGGATGGTGCGCCTCGGCATCGGTCATCGGGTTCTCCGGTGTGCCGACGGCCTCGTCGTTGCGTCGGCGGCTGCAAGGGCGGAGCAGTGCACAATGCTCCGATGAAACCCCCCAAGAGACTCAAAAGCCTGATCGAGGAAGGCCTGATCGACGCCGTGGTTCGACAACTCACGAGCGGCAAGGAGGCGATGGTATACGTCGTGCGCTGCGGCGATGAGACGCGCTGCGCCAAGGTCTACAAGGAGGCCACGCAGCGCAGCTTCCGCCAGGCGGTGGACTACTCCGAGAACCGCAAGGTCCGGAACTCGCGCCAGGCCCGCGCCATGACCAAGGGCACGCGCTTCGGCCGCCAGGCGCAGGAAGCCGCCTGGCGCAGCGCCGAGGTCGATGCGCTGTATCGGCTCGCCGCCGCCGGTGTTCGCGTGCCGAGGCCGCACGACTTCCACGACGGCGTGCTGCTGATGGAGCTGGTGGCCGACGCCGACGGCAACGCCGCCCCGCGCCTGAATGACGTGTCGTTCACGCCCGAGCAGGCCTGCCAGCACCACGCGACGCTGCTGATCGAGGTCGTGCGCATGCTCTGCGCCGGCGTCGTGCACGCCGATCTCTCGGAGTTCAACATCCTGCTCGGCGCCGACGGCCCGGTGATCATCGACCTGCCGCAGGCGGTGGACGCGGCGGGAAACAACCACGCCGCCCGCATGCTGCTGCGCGACGTCGACAACCTGCGCGGTTTCTTCGGCCGCTTCGCGCCCGAACTGCTGCACACGGAGTACGGGCGCGAGATCTGGGATCTGTACGCGCGCGGCCTGCTGCACCCCGAGGTCGCGCTCACCGGACGCTTCGAGCGCCAGGCGGGGCCGGTCGACCTCGGCGCCGTCATGAGCGAGATCGACGAGGCGCGCGCCGAGGAAGCGGCGCAGCGCCTGCGCCTGCAATCGACGCCCTGACCGGCCGAAGCGACCCGTCCGCGGGTGTGGACCGCTGCCGATCGGCGGCCGATCGGGGATCCGTCCGGCGGCGCGACGCGCGGGCGCTGAAACGCGCCCCGGCGCCATCGGCGGCGACTGGTCCCCGCATGCCCGTGCCGGGTTGTTCCTGCCGACCGCGCCTGCCGCGACGGTTGCTTCGGCGCGGCACGAAACTCAGGCGTGGCCGCCGATGACCTCGACCAGCACCCGAGCCGCCCGCTCGCACTGCTCGCGCGTCACGTCCAGGTGCGTCACCGCCCGTACCGTGCGAGCGGCGAAGGCCATCAGCAGCACGCCGCGCTCGCGCGCCCGCGCCACCACGGCGGCCGCGTCGGGCGCGCCCGGCGCGAGCCGGAAGACGATGATGTTGGTCTGCACGGTCGCCGGATCCAGCAGCACGGGCCGGCTGTGCGCGAGCGCCTCCGCGATCAGGCGCGCATTGGCATGATCCTCGGCCAGCCGCTGGCGGTGGTGCTCGATGGCGTACAGGCCGGCGGCGGCGTAGATGCCAGTCTGGCGCATTGCGCCGCCGAGCATGCGGCGGTGGCGCACCGCGCGCCCGATCAGGTCGCGCGAGCCGGCGAGCAACGAGCCGCCCGGCGCGCCGAGGCCCTTCGACAGCGCCACCGCGACCAGGTCGAAGGGCGCCGCGAGTTCGTCCAGCGCCGCGCCGGTGGCCGCCGCCGCGTTCCACAGTCGCGCTCCGTCGAGAAAGCTGGCCACTCCCCGCTCGCGCGCGGCGGCGCAGATGCGCACCGCCTCGTCCTGCGGGAAGACGGCGCCGCCGGCGCGGTTGTGGGTGTTCTCGACCTCGACCAGCGTCGTCGGCGGGAAGATCATGTGCCCGCGCGGCTTGCAGGCGGCGGCGAAGTCCTCGGCCGTGAACGTGCCGCCGCTGCCGACCTCGGTGAACTGCACGCCGGCGTTCGCCGCCGCGCCGCCGGTCTCGTGCCACACGGCATGGCTCTCGCGGCTGACGATGACGTCGTCGCCCGGCCTCGTGAGCACCCGCAACGCCACCTGGTTGGCCATCGTGCCGCTCGGCAGCCACAGCGCTGCCTCCTTGCCGAGCATCGCCGCCACCCGATCCTGCAGCGTGTTGGTGGCCGGGTCCTCGCCGAACTGGTCGTCGCCGACGGCGGCGCCGGCCATGGCGGCGCGCATCGCCTCGGTCGGGCGGGTCACGGTGTCGGAGCGCAGGTCGATAGGAGCAAGGTCGGCCATCAGGCGACTCCGTCGGGTGGTTCGATCGGTTAACGTCAGCCGCTGTTCGGTCAGCAACGGAGCACGGTGATGGAAGGCCCGATCAGGTCGTTGAACTGGGAAGCGATCGCCGCGCGCGTCGGCGAGGATTTTGGCGCATCGTCGTGGCGCACGGTCACGCAGCCGATGGTCGACGCCTTCGCCGACGCCACCGACGACCACTATTTCCTGCACGTCGATCCGGTCCGCGCCGCCGTGCCGCCGTTTGCCGGCACCATCGCGCACGGGTTCTTCACCCTGTCGCTGCTGGCGCCGATGGCCTACGAGGTCTGCCCCTATGTCGCCGGCGCGCGTTATCCGCTGAACTACGGCTTCGACCGCGTGCGCTTCGTGTCGCCGGTGCCGGTGGGCTCGCGCATCCGCGGCCGCTTCGTGCTGCGCGCCGCCGAGGTGATCAGCGCCGCGCAGCGGCAGACGACCTACGAGGCCGCGGTCGAGATCGAAGGCGCGTCGCGGCCGGCGCTCGTCGCCGAGTGGCTGACCCGCTACGCCATGTAGCGGCGGGGACTCTTACCCGCGCTTTGCCGGCGGCGCGGCCGGCCGGCGGCTCCGGGAGGCGCGGCGCGCCTTCGCCGAGCCCGGGACTTCGGACGCGTCCCGCGTCGCCTCGGCGTGCAGCCAGTCGACGAAGGTGGCGGCGACCTCGGGCGGCGCCGAGCGCGCGACCTCGATGTAGAAGGCGCCCAGCGTCCGCATGCCCTGCTTGCCCAGCGGCGCCACCAGCACGCCGTCGCGCAGGTGCTGCCGCAGGTGCGGGAACTTGCCGATCGCCACGCCGCTGCCCTTGACCGCCGCTTCGATCACCTGGTCGTAGTGCGAGAAGCGCAGCCAGCCGGCTCCCCGGATGTCGCGCAGCTTCATCGCCGCGAACCACTGTTCCCAGTCGTACCACGGCCGTCCGTACACCACCGTCTCGAAGTCGAGCAGCACATGCTGCGCCAGGTCGGCGGCGACGCGCAGGGGGCGCTCGCGCACCAGCTTCGGCGCGCAGACGGGAAACTGCTGGTAGTCGAACAGCCTGTCGGACGACGGCACCGGCGCCCCCGCGGGCACGAAACGGATGGCGATGTCGATGTGCTCCCGCTCCAGGTCGACCATGTGGTTGCCGGCGACGAAGCGCATGTCGATCTCCGGGTGCAGCTGCGCGAAGCGCGGCAGCCGCGGTACCAGCCAGGTCGAGGCGAGCGCGACGGTGGTGGTGACCGACAGCGTGCGCAGCGACCCCGACACGCGCAGCGCGGCGCCATCGATGATGGCGAGCGCCTCGTCGACGGCCCGATACAGCTCCTGCCCCGCCTGCGTCAGTTCGAGGGCGCGGTTGACACGGCGGAACAGCGGCTGGCCAAGCTGCTCTTCGAGCGTCCGCACCTCGCGGCTGATCGCCGGCTGGGTGACGAACAGTTCCTGCGCCGCGCGCGTGAAGCTCAGGTGCCGCGCCGCGGCGCGGAAGCCGCGCAGCAGGTCGAGCGACAGACGCGGTGCTCGCCGGGCTTCCATGCGCTGCGCTTATGCCTGCGATGAAAAAAGCTCGTTTGCGGCACGGACGCGGCTCCGCAACCATGCGCAGCACATTCGATCACCGTCGCGGCCGCATGGGGCGGCTGCCGGTGGCCGGTGGAGGACGCCATGCCGGATCAATCGTTCGTTCGTCGTCTCAGTGCCGTTGCCGCCGCGGCATCGGCTGCGTTGTCGCTGCTTGCCGCCGGCTCCGCCGCCGCGCAGGCGCCGGATGTCTTCGTCACCGTCTATGCCGAGCATTACGTCGTCGACGGCCGCTCGGTCGACGACCTCGATGCGCTCGAACGCGCCATCGGCGCGGCGCGCCCGGGCGCGGTGCGGCTGTACGCCTGCGGCGATGGCACGGCGCGGGCGCAACTGGCGGCAGCGCATCGCTTCCGTGACCGTTACCTGGAACTGCGCCTGCTCGACGCCTCGGCGCCGCAGTGCCGGTCGACGAGCGCCGCCGCCGGGCAGCCGCTGGCGGTCGCCAGCCGCGCCGGCAAGAAGCCGTACGGCATCGACGATGTCGCGGTGGCGAAGTGGTGGTACGACATGATGCCGTGAGCGCGACGGGCCGCCCCAAGCGCTCACTCCGAAGCGCGCAGCGCGGAGGACAACATACAAGCGCGACGGGCCGCCCCAAGCGCTCACTCCGAAGCGCGCAGCGCGGAGGACAACATACAAGTGTCGTGAGCTTCGATGGCGCGGCGATGACGCCGCGCCGTGCCATCGCTCACAGCCGCTCGATCGCCGGCCCCGGCGCGGCCCCGAACCAGGTCCTGGCATACGCCTGCCGCGCCGCCTTCTCGCCGGCGACATCGCCCTTGCGCCGGTAGGTTTCGGCGAGGCCGGCGAGCGCCCAGCCGTTGTTGCGCACGCGGGCGAGCGAGTCGCGGAATGCTTTCTCCGCCTCGTCGAGTCTGCCCTGCCGCAGGCGCACGCCGCCGAGCGACTGCCGTATCGGGTAGTACCAGTACGGCGGCTCCATGTACGCCAACGAGTCCTCGATGAAGATGGCGTCCTCGTAGGCGCGCGCCGCGGCGTCGAGGTCGCCCCTGGCGTCGGCGAGGCGGCCGGCGGCCACCAGCCGCGCGGTCTGGATGATCTCCTTCGCCGGGATGCCCCAGTCGGCGAACGGCTTGTAGTCGGTGACCTGTTCCAGCCGCGAAAGCTGATCGATCTCCTTCAGCGCACTGCCGGCATCCTTGTTCCGCGCGAACGCCACCGCGCGGGCGTAGTGGTACATCGCCTCGACCAGCGCCAGGCCGGTCGCGGGAGCGGGCAGCGCGAGGATCGTCTCCGGCGCGCTGAACTGCGCATGCGTCGTGTATGGCGCCGCCTTCACCGGCTGCATGATCGGGAACTGCGCCACCACCTCGTTGGCCATCGACCGATCGAGCCTGCCGGCGGCGTCGACCGCCGCCGTGCCGTCGCCGCCCATCTGCGCCGAGACCATCAGGAAGTGGATGTTGTGCGGGTAGTAGCCGGCCATGTACAGCGGGTCGGACGGCGAGGTCTTGAAGTAGCGCTCGTCGGCGGCCATCGCCCGCTTGTTGGTCTCCAGCGACTCGCGGTACATGCCGACGCGGTAGTAGATGTGCGCCGGCATGTGAACCATGTGTCCGGCGCCCGGCATCAGCTCGCCGAGCCGGTTGGCGTACGGCAGCGCCCGCTCCGGCCTGGCCGACGCCTCGACGGCGTGGATATACAGGTGGATCGCGCCGGGATGGGCCGGGTTGCGCTTCAGCACCCTCTCCAGCGTCGAGACGATCGTCGCGCCCTGACCCTTCGGCCTCGTGCCGCCGGCCTCCCAGTAGTCCCACGGTTGCGTGTCCATCAGCGCCTCGGCAAACAGCGCCTGCACGGTGTCATCGCCCGGGTAACGCGCGGCGACCTGCTTCATCGCCTCGGCGTAGGCGCTGTCGAGCGCGGCGCGCTCTGCCTTCGGGTCGGGCGAGTAGCGGCTGCGCAGCGCCTCGATCAGCGCCCGGTCGCGCGCCGGCGCCGCGAGTGCGGCCGCGTTCGCCTCGGGGCTCATCGGCGCGTTGATGTTGGGGCCGAGCACCAGAGCCTCGCCCCAGAAGCACAGGGCGCAGTTCGGGTCGGCCTTCTGCGCCTCGCGGAAGGCGCGCTGGGCCTCGGCGTGATTGAAGCCGAAGGCCAGGCGCACGCCCTGGTCGAACCAGGCCTGCGACTTGCCGCTGCGGGTGCCGGCCCTGAAGCTCAGTTTGCCGAGGTCGTCGTACAGCACCGGCGGATCGGCTGCGGCCGGTTTCACCGGCTGCGGCTGGAACGGCGCGGTCTCGGTCGCCGCCAGCAGCAGATTGCGCAGCAGCACGGGTCGGTTCGACGCCGGCGAGCCGCACAACGCATTGCCCGACAGCAGCGGATCGAACGGCGGCGCCGATTCGATGCTCGATGCGGGCGGCAGGGTTGCGAATGCTCCGGCGAGCAGCAGCGCCAGGCGCAGAGGTCGGGAAGGCATCTGAGCTCCTTCGCGGTTCGCCGGTCCGCGGTCACCGCCGCAACGGCTTCCGTCGTTGCGTTCGCGGCCGGCCACGCGAGACAGCGGGAAGCGCCATCGCGGCGGACGCGGCGAGTGGCAATCTGTTCCCGCCGTTGCCTGGAGTCAAGCGGCGCGGCGCCGCGGTGCCGCATCCAGGTGACGAAGCCGGCGGGCGTGCAGGGAACAGAGTCCGGTGTCGGCGGGTTTCGCCAGCGGTCGGTCTTCAACGGTCGACGCGGTTCGGGCCGCGGTCGGCCGCGAGTCGGGTGGGCGCCGGGCGAGCCTTTCCCGAGGCCGGCCGTGGCGGCGAATTCACCGATAATCCCGGCTGCGGCGTCGTGCGGTGGTGGGCGCGGGTCTCGCCGGCCGTGCTCCGCGCGCCGGAGTCGTGAGGAGAAATGCATGCACCAGCACGTGATCGTCTCGTTCGGCAACGACAAGCGCTTCGAGTACAGGCTGACCCCCGACGACGTCGCCGGCATCTCGGGCGAGCAGTCGCGGCAGTGGTTCGACCGCCAGTTCGAGGAACTGGAGTGCGACCTGCCGACGCCGATGGGCAAGGTGCTGCTGGTCGACCGCATCCTCAGCGTCGCCCGCTATGCCGGCGAGCCGCGCTTCCGCGACCACGCCGACTGGGCCCGGCAGTTCGCCCGCAACGCCGCGGTGATGACCGGCCGCGAAGTGCTGCGCGTCGACGTCGAGAAGAACACGATCTCGTACTGAACGCCCGCGTCCGGCCGCAGGCGGAGATGGCAACCGAACTCGTCGACGACCGGGTCGCCCGGCGCTACCGCCTGCTGGCCGACGGCGTCGAGGTCGGTTTCGTCGAGTACGACCCGGTCGGCGCGGATTCGATCCTGATCAAGCACACCGAGGTCGGCGCCGGGCACGAGGGCAAGGGCTACGGCTCCGAACTCGTTCGCCGCGCGCTCGACGACATTCGCGGCCGTGGCCTGACGGTGATCCCGATCTGCCCCTACGCGCTCAATTACGTCCGCCGGCACCCGGAGTACCGCGACGTCGTGCGCGCCGAGCTGCGCGGCACCTTGTGACCGCGCCGGCCGCGCTGGCCGTCTACTTGGCGGCCCGCGCCGCCAGCAGCGCTGCCCGGCGTTCGAGACTCTCCGGCGGCCAGTGCTCCGACGCCTGGTAGTACTCCGCCACCGCCGGAACACCCGGCGGCAGCAGCACCCATGGCTGCTTCGACACGGTGAAGATGTGGATGTCCGGCGGCAGCCGATCGGGTTGATCGAGCGTGCCGACGCGGACGAAGCGGACCGCATCGCCGCCGCCGGCGTAGTTGCTCCACACGGCGACGCGACATCGCGGACAGCGGCTGATCTTCTGCCCCTTGCCGCTCGCCGACGGCGTGTCGGTCACCTCGACCTCGCCCGCCAGCAGCCGCATCCGGTCGGATTCGATCATCGCGTTCAGCGCGAAGGCGCTGCCGGTTTCGCGCTGGCACCAGCGGCAGTGGCAGCAGTGGACGAACAGGGGCCGCGTCGTCATCCGGTAGCGGACCCGGCGGCAGGTGCAGCCGCCGTCGAAGGTCGCGGCGTCGATCGCGTTCATGCGTTCTCCTCGGGCGAGGTCACTGCACGATCTGGCCGCTGTCGTGCGAGGGCTCCGCGTTCGGGGCGGCCGGTCGCGCTCAGGGCGAGCCCTGAACGATGCCGATGCGCCGGCGCAACCGCTCGGCTTCGGCGACCGCGCCGGCCCGCTCGGCGAGCGTCAGTTGCACGTTCAGCCAGGCCAGCAGCGGCCGCCGCCAGCCCTGGCCGGACGCGGTGTCGACGGCGATCTGCAGAACCTCCGGGCTGGCGCGGCTGGTCCGGAACAGCACGCCGGCAGCGATCAGCCGCGACAGCGGATCGTCGATTGCCCGCAGCGCCGCAATGGCCGCGGCGTCGTTCGTCGCCGCTGCCGCCGCGCGCTGCGGCTCGGGCAGCAGCGCGACCTGCAGCGCCGTGACGCTGCCGGCGAGAAAGGCGGCGTAGGCGAGTTCCGCCGGCGAGGCATCGGCGCGCAGCGCCTCGAAGCCATCGCACGGTTCGAACACCAGGCTCGCCACCCGAGCGGCGCAGCGCATCAGTTCGGCGCGGGCGAGCAGGTCGGCGCGGCCGGTGCGGGCGATCTCGCTGCGGGCGCGGGCCGATTCCGCCGCTTCGGCGCGCGCGTTGCCTTCGAGGTATGCCGCGACCGCGGCTTCCACGGCCTGGCGGGCATTGAGCTGCCAGTCGGGCGGCGGCGGCGTGCTCGCGCAGGCGGCGAGCAGCACGGCCGCCGCGACGAAGGCGGGCCCGAGCCGGCGGCGGTCGGTCGCCCTCATCGCAGCCTGATCTCCGTCTCGCGGGCGAACGGCCACTTGCGGTTGATCTCGTTGACCAGGTGGTCGATCCGCCGCAGGCTCGATTCCACCTCCGACCGCAGCGTGCCGAGGTCGGCGCTGGCCACCCTGGCGTTCGCGGCGACCGCCTGTGCCTCGGCGAGCAGCCTGTCGGTCTGCTTCAGCGTATTGCGCGCGTCGGCCAGCATCGCGCTCAGCTGCGCCACCGCGGCGCGGGTCTCCGGCATCAGGCCGTCGGGGCCGAACACCTGCGCGTCGGCCCTGGCGACGACGCCGTCGACCCGCGCCGCCAGGCCGTCGACGCGTGCCAGCAGGGCGTTGGTGCGGTCGAGCGCGGCGACGAGCTTCCTGGCGTCGTCGTCGTTGCCGAGCAGCAGGCCAAGCGCGCCATGGCGGCCCTTCAGTCGTTCCGTCGCTTCACGCGTGTTGCCCAGCGTGGCCGCGAGATGCGAGTCGGCGGCCGACAACGCCGTCAGGTTGCGGACCAGTTCGCGCACCGCGGACATGAGCTGCGGGATCTCCGCGGTCGCGTCGCCCACCAGCACGCGCCGCTCGGCGCCGTCGGCAAGCGGCGGGTCGTCGAGGATGCCGCTGTAGGCGCGGATCGCGACGTTGCCGACCAGCCCGCGCACGAGGGTGAAGACGCTCGACTCGCGCAGCCAGCGCGCATCCTTCCTGGGCACGTCAATCAGGATCCGCGCCGAGCCGTCGTCGGCGAGCTCGATCCGGCGCACGCGGCCGATCGGAAAGCCGGAGAAGGTCATGTCCATGCCGACGATCACGCCCTCGGAATCGTCGGCCACCAGCACCAGCCGCTGCGTGGGTTCGAACACGCCGCGGGCGTACAGCACGTACAGGGCGGTGCCGGCCAGCAGCGTCAGCAGCAGCACCAGCAGCAGCGCCGCCTTGACTTCGACGTTCGGCACCGGCGGCGGCGTGGCGGGCGGCGGCGTGCTCACGCTGGGGCTCGCACTTCAGGCGTAGTTGGCGGCCAGCGACACCGCCTCGATCAGCAGAATCACCACCAGCAGGCGCACCAGCGCCTGCACCTCGCCGCCGGTGCGCGTGCTCGCTCGCGGCAGATCGTGGATCGCCGAGGCCACCGGCACCAGCGACACCGCCAGCGCCAGCAGCAGCGTCTTGACCATGAACACCAGCGTCACCGCCGGCGAGAAGACCTGGCCCACCGTTCGCGTGAAGCGTTCCAGGCCGCCGAGCGTGAAGCCGTGCACCGACAGGTAGGCGAGCACCAGCGTCACCGCGCTGGCGACGGCGGCCAGCATCAGCACCGCGAAGCCGCCGGCCAGCACGCGCGGCAGCACCTCCTGGCGCAGCGGGTCGCGGCCGCGCGCCCGCATCGCCTCGAGCTCGCCGCGCTGGCGCATGCGCGCCAGTTCGCGGCCGTCGGGCAGGCCGATGCGCACGGCGACGAAGGTGGCGGCGGTCAGCGGGATCAGCTCCAGCACCAGCACCCGCACGACCATCTGCAATGCGTACTGCGACAACCCGTAACTGGCGGCGGTGACGACGACGATGCGGATCAGCACCAGCCCGAACAGCGACGCGAACAGCGTGTACCAGGGCAGGATCGGCGTCGTGTCCTGGACGATCTCGCGCGCGATCCGCGACCGGCCTTGGCGCGAATAGGTCGACGGCGATGCCGCCAGCACCAGCACCACCGCGCCGAGGTGGACGATGCGCCACCAGCCGCCGGCCCAGCGCAGCGAGGCGCGGCCGAGCTCGGCGAGGGTGCCGGCAAGCGAGAGGGACGCGGCCATGGCCGGATGATAGGGGCCGAGGCGGCTTACCCTGCGCGGCAGGCGCGGCCGGATCGACTGCGGGCTCGGTTCGGCGCTCTCGCAGGGCCGGCGGAGCTCGTTTCGGGCGAGGTTGGTGGGCCCTGAAGGATTCGAACCTTCGACCTACGGATTAAGAGTCCGCTGCTCTACCAGCTGAGCTAAGGGCCCCCGCGGGGACGACACTATAAACGGTTGCCGGCGGGCTGCCGGCGAGCCGGCACCTTGCCATAGGCAACGTCGACTCGCGCCGATCCCGCATCGGGTACCGGCGCCGGCGTGCATGCCTGCCGCCACGATCCGATCGGGCCGGTCGCGTCGACAGGCACGGCTGAGAGGCGATGCTGGTTTGTCTGCCGCGGACTGCCTGCATAGCGTATGTTGTGGCAGGCGGCCGCGAGCAACGCCCATCGGGCCGCCCATCACCACATGTTTCGTGGCGCTTTCAGGAGGAGAAATGAAGAGACTGCTCGCAATGCTGATGCTGTTCGTCTTTGCGCCGCTGGCCGCGGCCGCCGACCTCCAGACCGAGTTGATGGCGCAGGAAAAGAGCCTGTGGACGGCGTGGGCCAAGAAGGACGCTGAGCCGTTCAAGAAACTCCTGACCGCCGATGCGGTGGAGATCATCGCCGGCACCGCGCCGGCCACGGGGCTCGATGCCATCGTCAAGGACATCACCTCGCATAACTGCGAAATGAAGAGCTTTGCCCATCAGAACCCGAAGCTGCGCAAGCTGGGCGCGGACGTGGTGGTGCTGACCTACACCGCCACACAGGACACAACCTGCGACGGCAAGAAGCTGCCGGCGAAACTGTTTGCGACCGTGATCTACGTCCGGCAGAAGGGCAAGTGGATGCAAACGCAGTACCAGGAAACGCCGCTCGACTGACTGTCGTTCGCCGGCCCGGGAACGTTGCCGGCAACGCGGATCACGAACAACTCGCCGAAGCCGGCATCGAAAAGCAGTTCCGGCGGCACGCGGCTGTCGCCGCAACGGAGGATCGTCGCGTACGGCTGGTGGCCTTCTTCGAGGTCGGCGAGAACCTCCTTCGTGCGGTGACGACCCGCGACTCGCCGTTGACGAAGCGCTCGTTTCCTTTCTTCTGGCGGGTGAGTGCTTCGCCGGCGGAGCGAATGGATTGGACGGCGGGGCCATCGCTCGGGGCGCGGCGACGCCGGGCCGCGTTCAGGTCACGAGGCAACGCTCGACCATCGCCTCGTTCCAGGCGACGCCGCTTCCGGGCACGTCGGGCACGATCGCCGAGCCATTTTCGATCCGCAGCGGTTGGCGCAGGATCGGCTCGGCCCAGTCGACGTACTCCAGCCAGTGGCAGGTCGGGGAGGCCGCCAGCAGATGGGCGCTGACCTCCGGGAACAGGTGGCTGGAGATCGGCAGGCCGGCAGCTTCGGCGATCGCCGCCGCGCGCATCCAGCCGGTGACGCCGCCGATCTTCATCGCGTCGGGCATGCCGAAGTCGGAGCCGCCGACGGCGACGCAGTGCGCCATCTCGTGCGGCCCCCACCAGTTCTCGCCCATCTGGATGCGCAGCCGGCTCTTGCGCCGGATCTCGGCGTGGCCTTCGTGGTCGTCGGCGCCGGTCGGCTCCTCGATCCAGTACAGGTCTTCGTCCGCGAGGACGCCGGTCCGCAGCACCGCCTCCGCCACCGACAGGCCCTGGTTGTAGTCGGACATCAGCGCCAGGTCCGGGCCGATCGAGCGACGCACCGCGCGCACGACCTCCAGGTCGGTCCGCGCGTTCTCGTAGCCGAGCCGCACCTTGATGGCGCCAAAGCCCGGCGCCGCAAGTTGCTCGGCCTCGGCGGCGGCGCGCTCGGCGCCGATCAGCCCGAGGCCGTTGCTGTTGTAGGCAGGGATTGGCCTCGGTGAGCCGCCAAGCAGCCGCACCAGCGGCAGCCCCTGGGCCCGCGCCAGCGCATCCCACGCGGCCATGTCGATGCCGGCCAGCGCCATGCCGACGACTCCCTTGGCGCCGAGCAGGCGGAACTGCGCCCGCAGCTTGCGATCGAGGTCCAGTGGCGCCACCGGATCGCCCTTGATCAGCGCGGCGAGGTTCGCCAGCGTCTGCAAGACCGGCTTCAGCGCCAGCGGCGTGTAGCAGAAGAGATAAGTCGAGCCGGTGACGCCTTCTTCGGTCAGCAGGTCGATCAAAGCCAGCGGTGCGATGGTGATCGTGCCGCCGCGCGTGGCCAGTGGCAGCTTCATCGGCACGTGCACGCCGCGAAGGCGAAGGTCTCGGATGGTCAGGTTCGGCTGTCCGCTCATCGCTCTGTCCTCGACTGTTGTCCTTCTTGGTCGGTGCCGCACGCGGTGCAGGCCGCAGGTCGGCGTTATCCGCCGATTCGGTCAGTGCTGCAAGCGCGACCTGCCTGGCGTCGGTCGGAGGCTTTCGTCGGGCGGGCAGCCGGCCGCCGCTTGCGGCGATCCCCGCAGCCGCATGCCGTCGCGGATGTTCAGGCCCATCAAGGTCAGGTTCGCCGCGCTCGGCCCGGCAATCGGCGCCTGTTCGAAAGGCAGGACGGCTACGCCGCCTTCACCGGCATCCGGATCACCTCCGCCTCACCCGGGCCGCGGAAGCGGGCAAGCAGTTCCTTCTGCTTCGCGCGCGCCCTGTCCAGGTGCCGCGCCTTCACGTGCCCGTAGCCGCGGATGTCCTCGGGAACGCTGGCGAGCTCGACCGCGACGGCGTGGTTCTCCGCTGCCAGCTTGCCGAGCAGTTCGTCGACGAGGTGCTCGTACTCGCCGATCAGTTGCCGTTCCATGCGCCGTTCCTCGCTGTGGCCGAACACATCGAGCGCCGTGCCGCGCAGGCCCTTGAGCTTCGCCAGCAGGCCGAAGGCCGTCAGCATCCACGGCCCGAAGCGCTTCTTCGCCGGCTTGCCGGTGACCGGATCGATCCTGGCCAGCAGCGGCGGCGCGAGGTGGAAGTTCAGCGTGTAGTCGCCCTCGAACATCGCCGCGATCTTCTCCCGAAAGGCCGGATCCGAGTGCAGCCGCGCGACCTCGTACTCGTCCTTGATCGCCAGCAGCTTGAAGTAGTAGCGCGCCACCGCTTCGGTGAGTCTGCTCGATTGCAGCCGGTCGGACTCGACCTTTCGCACCCGCTCGACCAGCGCGCTGTAACGCCTGGCGTAGGCGGCGTTCTGGTAGCCGGTCAGGAACTCGACCCGGCGCGCGACGATCTCCTCAAGCGTCGGCGCACGTTTGAGTTCGATCACCTGCGCCGCGCTGCCGCCGGCGGCGCGCCTGACCGCGTCGAGGTCGTGCGCCGCCGCGCGGCCCCACTCGAAGGCGCGCTTGTTGGCGTCGATCGCAACGCCGTTCAGTTCGATGGCGCGCACCAGCGTCTCGTAGGCGAGCGGGATCCAGCCCTTCTGCCAGGCGAAGCCGAGCACGAACGGGTTGGTGTAGATGCCGTCGCCGAGCAGTTGCGTCGCCAGCCCGGTGGCATCGACCGCGGCGGCGTGCGCCTCGCTGCCGACCGCTTCGCGGATCTGCTGCACCATGCCGGCGGCGCCCGACTGCCAGTTCGGGTTGCGGACGAACTCCGCGGTCGGCGACTCGGCCGTGTTCAGCACCGCCTTCGTGCGGCCGGCGCGGACTTTCGACAGCGCCTCGTTGCTGGCGCTGGTGATGAGGTCGCAGCCGAGCACGAGGTCGGATTCGTTCATGGCGATGCGGGTGGCGTACAGGTCCTCCGGCCTCGGCGCGATCCGCACGTGCGAGAACACGGCGCCGCCTTTCTGCGCCAGGCCGGCCATGTCGAGCACCGAGCAGCCGCGGCCTTCCAGGTGCGCCGCCATGCCGAGCA